>CAOJNR010000052.1 GCA_948439925.1 uncultured Clostridia bacterium | reverse complement strand
TCCTCCTAATATCTACGCATTTCACCGCTACACTAGGAATTCCGCTTACCCCTCCTGTACTCTAGCTATCCAGTTTTAAGTGCACTTCCATGGTTGAGCCATGGGCTTTCACACCTAACTTAAATTGCAACCTACGCTCCCTTTACGCCCAGTCATTCCGGACAACGCTCGCCACCTACGTATTACCGCGGCTGCTGGCACGTAGTTAGCCGTGGCTTTCTCCTGAGGTACCATCACTTTCTTTTTCCCTCAGATCAGAAGTTTACAGTCCGAAAACCTTCTTCCTTCACGCGGCGTTGCTGGGTCAGAGTTTCCTCCATTGCCCAATATTCCTAACTGCTGCCTCCCGTAGGAGTCTGGGCCGTATCTCAGTCCCAGTGTGGCCGGTCATCCTCTCAGATCGGCTATTCATCGTCGCCTTGGTAAGCCGTTACCTTACCAACTAACTAATGAAACGCAAGCTCATCTATCATCGGATTGCTCCTTTGACCTCTGTGGGATGCCCCACCGTGGTCTTATGCGGTATTAGCAGAAGTTTCCCTCTGTTATCCCCCTTTGATAGGCAGATTGCTCACGCGTTACTCACCAGTCCGCCACTAAGTGAGAGCGAGCAAGCTCGCTCTCACTCCGTTCGACTTGCATGTTTGAAGCACGCCGCCAGCGTTCGTCCTGAGCCAGGATCAAACTCTAATTGAAAACTTAGTTTTTATCATTTTCTTACAACCGATTTAAAATATTTTCTTTATTCGGTCATAACTTAAACTTAGTTTAATTAGTCCAGGCATAATGCCTGGTTAGTGCACATACACATTGTGCTTTTAGTATGAGCATAATGCTCTTTGATCCGTCACTCAATAACTTTAAGTAAATTGACTTTGTTTTTTTCTTGTATCAATTTCGTCTATACTATTTAATTGTAAATTGTTCGATTCAGCCTCTTAAAGTCTGAACATGTTAAATATATCACAAAGAAATATATTTTGTCAACACTTTTTTAAAACTTTTTTTATTTTTTTATTTCCTCCGCGATACTCCCAGACCCGTTGTGGTCTTCTGTTTGAGATTTTTATTAAAATAGCTATTGACACTTACCAAGAAATATGATAAAATTCTAAAATAGAAGTAAAAATTTAATACAACGGAGGAAAAAATGTCATCAAACAACACACAAAACAGCATATTTAACAATACCGATTGGAAATACGCACAAGAAAACTATGAGCTTATTGGTAAAGAAATTAAGCGAATCATTATTAATTACACTTATCAATATTTTGAAGTGGCAAACTATCGTTTGCCTGATGACTCAATCAAACAATATATAATAAAACAAATTCCTAAACCTAACCTAAAACTAACTCCTATGTCAAAAGATCTTAACAGACGAGAGGAAAGAATAAAAATTGCACTGGAACAAATAAAACTAACGCCAGAAGCTTCTGAAAAAGCTAGGTTTTTAAGTCAGCTTAATTATGCAGTTGAAAACTACAAAAAAGATGCACAAAACAAAAAGAACATGATGTCTGATTTGGACGTGGCTCTCAAACTTAAAGGATTTGAAAATGAAGCGTTTCCAGAATTTTCGAAACAATATGAACATTCTCTTTCAAAGTGGATGGATGATACTATAAACCAAAACGAAAACAGCGGTGTGGGGGAGATTTCAACAAACGAAACCTCTTCACTCGAACAAGAAAACTGATGAGGTTCAACTATGAGTCAAGATAAAACTCCAAATTTATTCCATGCTTATGGAAAAATAATAAAATATGAATCAATGAAATCGATAATTGTAGGAACAAACGACGGCAAATATAACATAGCTTGCCCTGATAAATCTCAACGAGCAATCAATGGAATTTTAAGAGCTTGTGAAAACTTGGTGAAAACAGACTCAACTGATAAAAATGAATCTGTATATATCAACCAAATTAATTATCAAATTGAAACATATATTAATAGAGCTCGCACAATCAAAGACAAAAGCAAACGTTTGACTGATGAACAAATTTTGACAGAACTTAATAACGCATTGCAAAAGAATGAAAGTTTAACTTTGGAATATTTTAAAGAGCACGTGCCAAGTTATAAAAAGTTTATTGATGAATTCATTTCAAAATCGGAAGATCAACTTTAATAAAAGCAATAACAAAAAATAAAGCGCAAGAACAATCTTGTGCTTTGTTTTTTTAATATATTTTTAACTATCAATAAAAAAACTCATAACTATTATGAGTTTTTTGTTATTGTTCCATTCCGCGTTCTATTTGTTTTCTATCTGTTGCAATATTTTTTTGCTTATTGAAATCGATATTGTTTGCGCCATACATATTGCCATCTTTCCAAGAAGCGATGCTGACTGTATACATATTCTTAACCATTTCTTTACCTCCATTTATGGCTATATGATAACACAAAAAATCCGATTGGTCAATACCTTTTTCAAAAATTTTTTTACATTTTTTTTGGGATGTCGATTGCAAGCACATTAAGCGCAAGCGCGAGTTCTTTTTTAACAAGTTTTAAAAGCGAAATATAACTCTTTCTTTTCTCATCATTTTGCTCGCCGAGTATGCGATGATTGTTATAGAATGTTGAAAATGCTGAGGCAAGGTCATAGCTAGCTATACAAAGGCCATTAAGGCTTTTTTCTTTATAGCAACTCTCATATGCTGATTGCAGTTTGAAAATAGCTTTGACAATGTTTCTTTCATCGTCTGAATACATTTTAATTTCACCGCCCTCTTCATTGGCTTTGGCAAGCACTGAATTTATACGCACTGCTGTGTATTGCAGATATGGGCCTGTCTTTCCTTCAAAAGAGAGAAATTTATCGAGATCAAAAACATAGTCCTTTCCAATAAAGTTTGAAAGGTCACCAAACTTCATTGCAGCAACGCCAATTTGAAGAGCAAGTTCTCTATCAAATTCAACTCCGTTTGATTTAAGTTTTTCTCCCGCTTTTTCAATGAGAAGGTTTATAATATCTTCAAGTTTTATTGTATCGCCTGAACGAGTTTTGAAAGGTTTGCCATCACTGCCGTTAAGAGTGCCAAAACCAATATGGATGAGCTGTTGCTCTTTTGGTGAAATGCCTGCCTTTTTGCAGACCCTGAAAACCTGAGTGAAATGCAAGCCTTGTCTGCCATCAACAATATATTCAATTCGGTCAGGCTTATCAGATTCGTTTCTCATCAAAATGGTTGCAATATCTGTTGTCGCGTAAAGAGATGCACCATTTTGCTTTTTAATTAGTGCTGGTGGCATTGGGTTTTTATAGCGTTGCTCCTCACCTTCCTTTTTTGGAAGAGGAATGTTTTCACCTTCCTCGGCAACGTCAACAACTAACGCGCCGTTGCTGTAATATGCCAAACCTTTATCAGTGATAATGTCTATTGCCTTGTCAATATAGTCAGACGCATCACTTTCGCCATACCAATAATCAAAACTTGCACCAAGTTCTTTATAATGTTTTTCAATTTGCTTGACTGAGGCTTCACGCATTTTTTTGTAAATGGCATAATATGGTTCTTCTTTACTTTGGATTTTAAGAGTCCACTCCTCAGCTCTTTTATTAAACTCTTCATCTTCTTTTTTGCGCTTGCTAGCTTTTGGATAAGCTTCATTTAGCATATCAAGAGTTATTTCTGGCTCTTCCCCTTTTCCGTCAAAGTAGAAGTTAAGTTTCCCATCTTCAAAAAGTTGAAGTTCGGTGAGCCCCATTTGAAGTCCCCAGTCGCCAAGGTGAACATCTGAGATAACCTCATCGCCCATAAATTTATACAGTCTTTTCAAACTCTCGCCAGTGATTGGAGAACGAAGGTGACCAACATGGAGTGCTTTTGCAACATTCGCTCCGCCATAGTCAATCAGCACCTTTTCACTTTTTTCATGTTTATCAACTCCGCCACGCTCATCAGCAAGATAGAGGTTTGCTTCGTTTGCGAGTGCTTTATCGGTTAAAACAACATTGATAAAAGCAGGCTTTGCAACTGAGAAAACAAACATATCATTTTTTTCAATGTTCTCAACAATCAATGTTGCAATTTCAAATGGGTTTTTGCCTTGGCTTTTGGCAAGAGCAAAACAGCCATTGCATTGAAAATCACAAATCTCTGGTCTTGACGAAAAAGATATGGTGAGCGTTTGCTCGCCAAATCCACATTTTTTTACGCTTTCATTTAATAATTTGTCAATTTTTTCTTTTATCATTTTGAACCTAATATATTTTTAATTGTTATTTTTAAATAAATTTAGCCCACCCTAAAAACAGGCATAGTCTGTTAGTCTATTGTTCTGCGTCCTTCAAGCGCACGAGAAAGTGTAACCTCGTCTGCATATTCAAGGTCACTGCCCATTGCGACACCTTGCGCTATACGCGAAACTTTAATGCCAAGCGGTTTTAAGATTTTTGCGATATACATTGCTGTTGCGTCGCCTTCAACATCTGGATTTGTTGCCATAATGACCTCTTCCACTCCTCCTTTTTGGATACGTGCAAGAAGTTCACGAATGTGAATATCGTCAGGCCCTTTATTGTTAAGTGGACTTATCGTGCCAAAAAGCACATGATAAACACCGTTATAATTTTTCACTTTTTCCATAGAGATGACATCTTTTGGTTCTTTGACAACGCAGATTATTTTATGGTCACGCTTTGAGCAAATTGTGCAAACCTCTTTATCGGTAAAATTTCCGCAAACCTTGCAAAAGCCGATTTTGTTTTTAGCGTCTGTGATCGCCTCACAGAAGTTTCTTGCCCTCTCACTGCTTCCTTCAATGATAGAATAGGCATAACGCTGAGCAGTTTTATAGCCAACGCCTGGAAGAGTGCGAAACATCTCAATCAGTCTTTCAATTTTTTCTTCTTGCATGATTTTACATTCCTGGCACTTGTGGCATTGTTGCATTTTCGGCACGTGATATTTGACCAAGACAGTCGTTCACAGCTGAGATGACAAGATCTTCAAGCATTTCAACATCATCTGGATCAACAACTTCTGGCTTAATTTTCACTTTTTTGAGTGTTTTGTCACCTGTCATGACAACTTCGACCATTCCGCCACCAACAGAAGAAGAGAATTCTTTGCTTTCAAGTTCCTCTTTTGCTCTCATCATTTCTTCTTGCATCTTTTGTGCTTGGCGCATAAGTGCTTGCATGTTGCCTCCGCCAAATCCACCACCAAATCCATTAAATCCCATTTTTACCTCCATATATGGTCAGATATTCTCCAACCATTTCTTTCAATTTTTTTAAATCCTCTTCAACTGAATCAATTTTCTCTTTAATCGTTTCTATTTGAAGACTAAGCTCCAAACCTTGCCAACGAAGAGCTGATTCGATATCCCGTCTACCTTCTTTGAGAAGGTCAACTATCATGCCCTCTTTGACACGAACAATAAGACAACCATTTTCAATTTCCACGTCAGTTATGTCACCGCAGGCAACATGAAGTGCGACCATTTTTCGTTCTTTTAGGTATAAAACAATTTTTCCCCAAACTGTCTTTGCAGAGATTGCACCTTGACTAACCTTTTGCAATTTCAGTTTTTTTTTGCGTCGTCTGCCGTTCCACCAAGCATGGCTGTCAGCGAAAGCGCTTCGAGCAATAGTCTTGGAGAAAGTGTGTAACGAAGTTCATTCTCTGCACTTGAAAAGATTTGCAAGAATGAAACAAGTTTTCGCTCATCTGCCTTCTGTGACTGCGTCAAATATTTTTCAAACACTTCAACTGGTAGAGTTAAAATTTCATTCGGCTTTTCGCAAGTTGCACACACAAGCAGACTGCGAGCATGTTTTGAAAGTTCTTTCACAAACACGGACATATTTTTTCCGCTTTTGTCAAGTTCGTCAATGAAAGCCAAAAGTTCGCCTATTTCGCGATCTAACAGTAGATCATAAAACTTTAAAAGCAAATCATAATCAGTTGTTCCCAAAACTTTTTGAACGTCAGATTTTGTGACTTTATTTCCTGAGTATGCCACTATGCAGTCGGCAACTGAGAGAGTGTCACGCACACTACCTTCACCACTTGATGCAATCATGCGAAGGGCATCTTTTTCATATTCAATCCCCTCTTGCTCAAAAACATCAGCGAGCAGTTTGGTCAAATCTGCAACTGACAGAAGTCTAAAATCAAACCTTACGCAACGTGAAAGAATGGTTGCAGGAAGTTTGTGAACTTCTGTTGTCGCAAGAATGAATATGACATGACTTGGTGGCTCTTCCAAAGTTTTCAAAAGTGCGTTGAAAGCTGAGTCTGTGAGCATATGCACTTCGTCAATGATATAGACTTTATATTTTGCGCCAACTGGCATAAATTTGACCTTTTCGCGAATTTCACGAATGTCGTCCACACGATTGTTTGACGCGGCGTCAATTTCGATAATATTGATATCATTTTCTTTTTCAAGGCGTTTGCAAGTTTCGCATTCACCACAAGGCGAACCATTATGATTGTTTTCGCAGTTGACTGCACGAGCGAATATTCTTGCCACACTGGTTTTTCCAATTCCGCGAGAGCCTGTAAAAAGATAGGCATGGCTTATTTTTCCGCTGGCAATTTGATTTTGAATTGCACGCGTGATATGTTCCTGCCCTATGACCTCACTGAAAGTATGTGGTCGATATTTTCTGTAAAGCGCTTGATGTTCCATTATTTCTCCTATGCGCGACTTAACGTCTTTTCGCAAACAAAATTTGTTCTTTCTGTGAACAATATTTTCGCAAGCTGTTTTTGTATAAATGTATTATACACAATTTTTGTTGTTTTTCAAATTAAAATAAGGCTTAATTAAGTTTTTATTAAACGCACTTAATTCAAAGTTTTGTTATTTACTTGCCTCGCAAGTTGAAACTATATGCATGAAGTTGGCGCAATCAAGGCAAGCACCACCAACAAGAACTCCATTCACACCTTTGCAAGATATGATTTGAGATATATTTTTTGCATTGATGCTTCCGCCATATAACACCCCAATTTCCTCACCAGCTTTTTTTGAGAAAGAATGTTCAACCGACTTGCGAATTGCTTTCACTCCCTCTTCAATCTCTTTCACTGTCGCAACTTTGCCTGAACCTATTGCCCAGACTGGCTCATAGGCAACAAGAATATTTTCAAGTTCATTTTCATAAAGCCCTTTGAGCGCTTCATCAATTTGAGCTGAAAGCACACTGAGCGTTTTGAGTGAATTTTTGTCCGTCAAGCTTTCGCCCACACAAAGTATCACTTGCAAGCTATTTTTGAGCGCGATCTTTATCTTTTTGTTTATCGCTCTGCCATTTTCTTTGAATTTTGTTCGCCTTTCGCTGTGACCTATTATCACACTATGCACGCCGATATCTTTAAGCATTGCGCCACTTATCTCGCCAGTG
>CAOJNR010000051.1 GCA_948439925.1 uncultured Clostridia bacterium | reverse complement strand
TGTCAAGTCTAACATTGAAATAAACGCTGTTGTTTTGGCAGGTGAACAAATGAAAATATATTCTGGATATTGCAAGCAGTAGTATGCAGCTGCCCCATTGTTTTCACTGTAAGGCTTGGCACTTTCATCAATCATAAGAGTTCGTGCATTTCGATTTTGTCGTTCCGCATTTTCATTCTCAAACTCTTGAAGAAGTTTAAATCTTTCAAGTTCGTCACAATTTTCCCATTCATTCAAGATTTTAACAAAAAGATTGTTTTTCATTTATTCTCCTCTTTTTGTTAACATTTTATCACCAAATCACCCACTTGTCAATATGCAAAAAATGAGATATATAATTTATTTTAATAATCCGGTTTATTATCAAAAAAAACACCGAATTTTATCGGTGATTTTTTTTGATCCATTTTTAAGTTGCGACAAAATGTTTTTTAACATTTTAGTTTTGTCGCGTGTTGGCAGGGGTGGAAGGAATCGAACCCTCCTCAGGAGTTTTGGAGACTCTTATTCTACCGATGAACTACACCCCTATAAAGTTAACAACATTATTTTACTATAATCTCACGCCTAAGTCAACAAAATATGCTAGATTTTTGTTGTTAAAGCATAAAAAAACTTTTCAAAATTAAATTAAAATTGTATAATAATGCTATGGAAATCAAAAATTTAAAGAGTGAATATCTTGAATCCAATATTTTTGTATGCAAAAATGGCAACAGTTGTGTGGTAGTTGACGCAGGCGTGGAACCAAAACTGGTTAAGCAAGCGGTCGGAAATTTAAAAGTCATGGCTGTGCTTTTGACGCACGGACATTATGACCACGCAATGCATGCCCTTGATTATGCAAAAATGTTTGACTGCAAAATTTATGCAAGCGGATTTGCCAAAGATGAGCTTTTAGACCCAGCCAAAAACTATGGCGAGAGTTTTAAACTCAATTCATTTGAAGACTTTGTCTTTCTAAGAAATAACGGAAAAATCGAACTTGGCGATTTTGAAATTCAATATTTATCCACTCCTGGACATTGCAAATCCTCATTATGCTTTCTTCTAAACAATCACCTCTTTGCTGGCGACACGCTGTTTGACAATGGCATAGGCAGAACTGACCTTTATGGTTCAAGCAAGGAAGAAATGATTTCATCTCTTGAAAAACTTGACGCGTTTGAGTTTGAAATTTGCCACAGCGGACATGGCGAAGATTCTGAATTTGCACGCCAAAAGCGTAACATCAAAGCGTTTATTAGATTTTTGAAAAGGTAAAATTTAGGTATTGACTTTACATGATTTTTTTGGTATTATATTGGTGTGTGGAGGGGAAATGAAAATAGATCAAGAGATTTTTAAAACTGTTTTTGGCAAAGAGTGTGATGTTAATGACGAAAAGGATATTATGGCATGCATTTCTTTACATTTTTGGTTAAATAATTTTGGAGTTTGGACTGAATCACGTGACTATGCTTATGTATTAACTGATAAAGGCTTATTAAGTTGTCAAGGTAAACAAGATGTTTTGAATCAGCTAGATGATTTAAATGAAAATCAATTCTCTGAGACAACTATTAAAGCTTTGTCGTCATTAGATATTGCACTCGAAAGCACTGCGGAAATCATCAAAAAACCTTTTGATGAGAGAGACACTATTATTAGTTCTGCTGTGTATAAGTATATAAAAACCGAGTATCATCTTGGTCAAGAAGAAGATGAAAAAAAGAGACATCAATCGTTTAAAAAACATTTTTCAGCAGGAAATTATAAACTTGGAAAGACTTGTTGTGAACAAGCTGAAATCGTTTATAATTCAATCATCGAAAGCAAATGGCAAGATAACACAAAATCACAAAACACAAGTGAAGATCCACATTTGGCTTAATTTTATTAAAAAAACTCGTTGTTTATGGTAAAAATATGTGACAAATTAAAACGCTGCAAATCTTTGCAGCGTTTTATGTTTTTTCTTACTTCTTATTCAATCTCAAATCTTTTCCGTCAATTTGCAGGCAGATTGAGGTTTGTTTGTCAATGATTCGGCTGGAAATGCGCTCGTCATAGGTGTCACGAATATCTTTGAGGTCAAGATTGGTGGTAATGACGGTTGGCATTTTGTTGGATTTGCGCTCATTTAGAACTTGATAAAGGAAGTTGACAGTGATTCCTTTTTGCACAAGTTCTGTGCCGAGGTCGTCGATAAAAAGTATTTCAGCGGACAGATATTTTTCAAGAAGTGCCTGTTTTTCTTCAAGGTCGCGAGAAGAATATGACTTTAAAAAGTCTTGGTTCATTTTGAAAGCGGTTGTGAGTGTGACAAGGTGGCCTTTTTTGATAAGTTCATTTGCCATACATTTTGAAAGGTGAGTTTTGCCGACTCCTGTTCCACCGCTTAAAAGAATAACAGTTTTGTCAAAGTTTGAACCACACCATTCCTTCATTTTTGAATACACTTTTTTCATATATTCGCCATTTTCAAAGATGTCAAATTTGGCATTGTCAAAATCTTCAAGGCTAACAAATCCGCTTTCACGAAGAATGATTCGATTAAGCTCATCTTTAAGGCATTGACATTTTTTGCCTTCAATATAACCGCTATCATTGCACTTTTTGCAGAAATAATCTGGTTCAACAGAATCAATTTTAAGTTCTTTTAAGCGTTTCTCATATGCCGATTTCTTTGTGCTGAGGTCGCTTTTCTTGCCTTGTTTGGCATTTTCTATCATGGAAGAAGTGTAGTCTTGATAAAGACCCTTAAATCGCTCATCTTCAAGTGCTTTTCTCTTGTTTTCAAGAGCTTTAATTTCGGCTTGATTTCCACGGTTATTGATTATGCTCAATGCTTCATTTAAAATTTGTTCTCTCATGTTTTATATCCTTTTTTTTCTTTTCTAAAAAGTTTCGTTCACCATAAAAAGCACTTAAAGTGCTCACACATCAACTTCGTCGATTGATTGGAAGAGGGCGTTGATTTCCTCCTTTGAATAACTCCTGCCTGTGAAGTTTTGACTTTGTGATTTCATGCTTTGGGAAAGTGGAGCTGTTTTCTTTGCTTCTTCCACTGTTTTGATTCCTTTTTCATGCCAGTCAGATAGACAACGGCTGAGATATTTGAGTGGGCTATCTTTATCTTTTGCAAGGGTAGTGGCATGAGAAATGAGTTCGTCACTCATATTCCAGTTTTCCTTCCAAGTTTTATAATTTTCGCGGTCTATATAGTTAACATTGCGTGATAAGCCGAGCGAGTCAAGTATTTTTTTGATTTGTTCGTCAGTTGAAACCACTTCGTGCATGTATTCTTTAAGTGCACTGCATGAAAGAATACCAAGTTTATAGAACTTGGTTATTGTTTTGTCCATGCCTTCCAGTGTTCTGACAGACTTTTTGAATGAGTAATAAGCTATTTCAAGCAAAACCTCTTTGTCAAAGCCGAGGTTGAGCCATTTTAAGATATAATTCTCAACTTCGCCATCGAGGCTTTCATAATAAACGCCGATTGTTTTGTTGATTTCACGAGCAAGAGAATAAAGGTCTTGCTTTTCTTTTTCGAAGTTTTCAATTTCGAGAATTGAAAAAAGTTTCATCTCGTAATATTTCGTCAGTTCTCTGTCGATGCGTTCAAGGTTAGGCTTACATTTAAGCTTGATTTTTTTTGCGACATACAAAATGACGTCAAGCGTGAATCCATAATCACTAAGCCATTTTTCAACCAAAGTGCGTTCTTCAACATAGGCGTTTCGCTTTATTCCAAGGCAGGCAAAAATCTCTGAAAGTTCTGGTGATTTTTCTTCAAAGGAAACAAGCCTTTCTTCAACTGCACTGGCAGTTGTGATGCCTTCATTTGCCCAATTCTTTGCAACTGTCAAGATATAGTTATAACCAACTGCGCTCTTTTTTGTGTCAACGCAGTATTTCATAATCATAAGCAGGGCTTCTTGTTCAACATGAAATCTTTCCAAAAAGTCATAATATTCGCCATACTCAGTCTTTGAAATTTCACGCTTGCCTTCAAAAATCTCTTGGGCTTGGCTGTTAAAGAGGGCATATTTGTCAGGCTTATATAACTTATTGCTGGTAAGCACATTATTGAGAGGAATATAGCGAATTTCGATCGGGCTTGTTTTTAAAACCTGCACAAGTCCTTCTTCTTGCCAATATTCAAAAGCTTCCAAAATTTCGTCTTCGCTCATGCTGAGGGCTTTGCCAAAAGCTTCAAGATTGTTGTCAAAAGCTGAGGCGTTGGCACATTTATATAAACCATAAATATACACTTTGACATATTTAGGGTCAGCAAAAGGAAGATAGTCATTTATGAAAATGTTGTCTATCTCTGTTTTTGAACTTGCAATAAATTCAGTTGAATATTTACAAAAAGCCATTTTTTATCTCCAAGTTTACTTTAACATGATACCACAAAAACTTTCTTTTGACAAGAAAATTTGCTTTTTTAATAGAGATAAAATTATGTCAAGCGCAAAGTGCGCAGTTTTTCAAATTTCTCAGCCACTTTTTATGGCTTTTGTCATGAATTCGGTCAAGCTCTAATACATTAAAGTATGAAAAATGTTAAGTATCTTTTATTTATAGTGCCTTTCGTGCTTATTGTGCCTTTCATAATTATGGGTTGCAAGGAAGAAACACCTATTTTGTCTACCTATAATCTTGATTTAGAATATGATAGCGCTTCACATATTCTTTCTGGCAGGGAAGAAGTGGAATATTTTAACTCATCTGACAATCTTTTAAGTGAGGTCAAATTTCATCTTTATCCAAACGCTTTCAGAGAAGGTGCAAAAAACAAAGTTGTTGCGGTGTCAAATGTTGATAAGGCATATCCCAACGGCGAAAGCTATGGCGATATAAAAATAGACAGCGTGGAAGAAAAGAGAGGCGAAGAGGTGAGCGCGCTTGAATTTTCTATCGCAGGTGAGGACGAAAACATTTTGTCAGTTAAACTTAAAAACGGAATTTATCCTGATGAGAGCGTCAAAATCGTGATAACTTTTAAAGTTAAACTTGCAAACATTCATCATAGACTTGGTTATGGCGAAAATGTGGTAAACTTTGGAAATTTTTATCCTATTGCCTGTGTCTATGAAGATGGAAAAGGCTTTATGGAAGCGCTATATCACTCAAATGGCGACCCATTTTATAGCGACATGGCAAACTATAATGTAAGGCTCTCATATCCAAACTCTATGACCCTTGCAACGAGTGGGGAAACTATCAGTGAAAGCGAGAATGAAGGAAATAAAATTTCACAAATTTCTGCTTTAAATGTTCGCGACTTTGCATTTTGTCTTTCAGAAAATTTTAATAAACTCGAAAAAGATGTGGATGGAGTAAAAATACAATATTTCGGTTATCAAGGTGATGACAATTTGACTGAATGCCTTGAAGTTTCAGAAAAAGCACTCAAATTTTTTGAGGAAAAAATTGGAGCTTATCCTTATCCAACATTATCGGTTGTCAAAACAGGCTTTGTTCACGGTGGTATGGAATATCCAACGCTTGTCATGATAGCTGATGACTGCCAGACACAAGAAGATTTTAACTATGTTATCGTCCACGAAATTGCACACCAGTGGTGGTATGGCTTGGTTGGAAATGATGAATATAACAATGCATGGATGGACGAAAGCTTGGCAGAATATAGCACACTTTTATTCTTTGAAAAGCATAGTGAATATAATTTTGATATAGACGAACTCGTTAAAAATGCAACCAAAAATTTTAAATTTTTTGTGGATGTTTATACAAATGTGCTTGGCGAAGTTGACACCAGCATGAATAGGTCACTCAAAGATTTTCAGACTGAGCCTGAATATGTGAATTGTATATACACCAAAGGCACAATAATGTTCCACACACTTAGAGAAACGATTGGAGATAAAAAATTTGAAAAGGCATTAAAATCATATTTCAATTCATATTGTTTTAAAAACGCAAGTCCAGCTCAGCTTATTGAGAGTTTTATAAGAGGGTCTGGTTATAACCTCGAAGGTTTTTTCAACAGCTGGCTTAACGGCAGTGTGGTTGTGATGTAAAAATTATAATAAAAAGTAACAAAATTAGATGACAAAAAGTCATCTTATTTTATGTCGCATCTTTTATTATTAAGTTAAAAGTTAAGATGAGGAACAAATGAAAAATAAATCGTTTTTTAAAACTTTTAAAGTTATTTGGCAGGTTTTAGATAAAAAAGGCAAGATAGATTTTGTTTTAACCTTTATTGCGTGCAGTTTGCGTTCACTTCACATTTTGGCTTTGCCACAAGCGATTGCTTGCATCACCGCAAAAGCGCTAGGTGAGCAAATGTTTTTTTATGGCATACCATTGCCAGATAGTTTAAGTTTTGGTGCAGTTCTTATAATTTGTGTTTCTTTGCTTACATTTTTTGGCATTTTTGCAACTTGGGCACGAGCACATCTAAGTCAATTTGGTGCGAAAGCAAAAATAGGATTTTAAAAAATATAGAAACTTATTCACAAACTCACTTTATAACTTTATCACAGAAAAAGAGAAGACGAACTTTTGTTCGTCTTCTCTTTTTCTGGTGGACTGCCGGGGCGCGCTATGAGGTATGCTCCAAAGGAGCATAAACCGAATGACCGAGCACGCATACTTCTTCGACTTGCTCCGACCTGGACAAGTCCGGGGTTCGCATGGCGGATGCCATGAACAACTTTTTTTTAAAAAAAGTTGTTAAGCCCTCGACAGAAATATTGAAAATAAAAAACAGACCTTTTGGTCTGTTTTTTGCACTCTGGTGGACTGCCGGGGGCTCGAACCCCGGACCCTCTGATTAAGAGTCCGTTTATGCTCGTGCCAGTTAGTGCCACCAACTCTCTTTAATCATATTTTAGTGATTTTTACCACTTATGTCAAGAGATTTTAGCATGGTGTTTATATTAAATTGTCAATGTTTTATGATTTTTTATGGTGTCATACGACACTATTTTTTAATTTTTACTACGATTTTGAAATATTATAGAATAATTATAGAAAACTATTTCTTTTCATCTTTCTTATCGTTTTCGGTTTCTTTTTCTTCTTTATCTAATTCAAATCTTTTGTCTAATTTGTTGCCATATTTTTTAGTTTGTTTTTTGGCTACTTCATCAAATGTGGTTGCATAGTGTTTAATGGTTACATCAATAGCCTTATGTCCCAAATAGTCTTTGACAAATTCAAGGTTATTTCCATCGCTTGTTAGATTGCTGGCACAGGTTTTTCTTAAATCGTTCCAACTGACAATGTGTTCAAAATTATTGTTTAATAAAAGTTTACGAAATGAGTGGGTTATATATTCGGGTGTTAATAAACTCCCATCTGGGTGTCTAAATAATGGGTCAAAATCCATTATGCCTTTTTTATCTTGAATGTCAAAAGGTATTTTGTAAAATGATTTGTCTTTGTCCCATTTTCTTTTCCTTTC
>CAOJNR010000050.1 GCA_948439925.1 uncultured Clostridia bacterium | reverse complement strand
AGAAACCTTCGCCCTAACAAAAAAATCGGAGTCATCGCTAAGATTCTTCACAGCTATGATTTGGGAAAGTTCTTCACCATGAATGTAACTTCCAGCAAAGGTAAAAGAAACACAAGCCGACTGATTTTTATCAATATCGACCTGAACAGTTTCGCCAAGCACCAAATCACTTTCAAGAGAATTGTCAGCTTTAAAATACCAGCCACTCAGTCCCAAATATATTGAAACTCCAAGCAAAATTGCAAGACTTACACAAACAAAAAGCCAACCATAAAAAGCTTTATCTTTTTTCATAGAAACCTCTTTTTATTATTGGCTTTATTTTACAATTTTATTCTATACTTTTTTTTCTATTACGTGCCGTCCGTCTTCTCTTCATGCGCTCTTGCCTAAATTTATCAATTTGAACCTGTTTAAACATCTTGCTCTCTTCAACAAGCATTTCTTTCTTTTGAAGCCATCTGAACTTGCGGTTACCATAGGCAACATCATAGGTAATACAGAAAATGCCTTGAATAAGGTTATAGTAATATGAGAAAAATCTCCAAATAAGAAGTGCCCAAAAGGTCATAAGTGTGTGGTCAAAAAGGGAAGAAAACATTGCACTGAATGAAATTTCATTCATACCAGTTCCGCCAGGCAATGGGAAGAAAGATGACGCCAAATCAACAAGCAAACTCATCACCACAAAGTTGACATATAAACTGCTGTCGAAGCCTTTCATCATTGCATAAATGAAATAAGGAATTGAATAATAGAAAATCAGTCTGACGATTGACGTTATTGTCATAATGAGGAAATCTTTTGGCGACTTGGCATATTGTTGCATAACGCTTTGGAAATCTTCAATATACTTTGTGATTTTCGAGTATTGCTTATCATAGTTTTTGACAATCTTCATTTTATATAGAAGTCTGAGAGTTTTCACAACAAGCTTGCGACCAACCGTTTTGCAAACACAAAGGAAAACAACCACTGCAAGCATAACAAAACTGAGAAGGAAACCGATTACTGACGCGATTGTAACAAAGGTATTAAAAGATTTATCAACGGATGAAATTATAAGGCAGATAAGTCCCAAAAGCACCCATGCAATCTGTTGAAAAAGATATTTCGCCATTGGCACAGAAAGCGCAGTGTGAAGTGGAACTCCCCGATTTTTCAGATAAGTTATTTGGAAAGGTTGACCGCCAGTTGCAAGCGGTGTTATGTTATCATAGTATTTCCCGATCGCAAAAACCTTGTAGGAAATTCCCATTCTCCACTTTCCAGTTGAAATGCGAAGCAGATATGAAATGGTAAAGGTATCCAAAAATAAAGTTACGCCAAAAAATATAAAAAGTAGAAGTATTGCCCAGCCATTAAGTTTGAGTCCATGAACCAGTTCAATCTTTTGACCATTGAGCTGATAAACCAAAATTCCTGCAACAATGCAAATGTTGAGAATAAGGAAGCCGAGGTTTAAAAGTTTCTTTTTCTTGCTGTTTTGCTTTGCAACGCTTTGCTCAGCTTCGTCTAATTTTCGCTTTTGCTCGTCAATTCTTTCTCTTTCTTTCTTTTCTTCATCACTTAAATTTGAAGCATCAAAAGTTTCAGGCTTTTCTTTGCCCTCAATTTTTTCAAAAGAATTTTCAACAGCACTTTCATCAAAACTTTCATTTTCATCAACCTGTGCAGTTTGTTTGTTTTCTTTTTTTAACTTTTTATTTTGTTTACCTTTAACGGCTTTTTCATCTTTAACATTTTCGTCAAGAAAAACGCTCTCCGCTTGTGATGCGAGATTGTCATTTTGCTGTTCTGGCAAAATCAAATTTTGTTTTTTGCTTTTGCTCTTTTTTTGAACTTTCTCTTGACCGCTCATGATACTAGTATAACCAAAAAAAACACCTTTGTCAAACTGCAAAGGTATTTTTATTAAAAATTATAACTTTTCTTGGAGCTTTAATTAGCCAATCAAATCTTTATATGAATCTGGATAAACAGTGATTGTGTATGCTTTTTTGATTTCAGTCATTTGCAGGTTTTCAAAAATTGCATAATTGTCACTTACCAGTTCGTCATAGAGCGTGTCAAAATAGGTTTTGTTCAAAAGAATATTTGGTCTTTCGTTATAAAGTTTCACAACCGCTTTATCAGAGAGAGAAAATTTCTCATTGATTCCGTCGTAAAGATTTTCAATCTCGCCAGCATAGAAGAGAACATGAAGTCCATTTTCAGTTCGAACAAGCCCTGAAATATCCCCGATTTGACCATTTCCCTTGTTGTAAAGCGCAATTCCAGCCTCGTTAAATTCAGGAACGAAAGAAGAAACTGCATTTCCCTCACCATCAACACCGATTGTGTAGATATCAGATGGATTCATCATTCCAGGGTCTTCGTTATACTGATAAATAAGTTCATTGAATCTGTCAGCTTTATTAAACTTGCCCTCCTCTTTGGCCACCTCGTTTGCTATATAGTCACGAAGCGCTTGTGAAGACTTTTCATAGCTTGCCTTGTTTTCTTTCTCAACATAAATTCCATCTTCGTTTTTCTCTCTTGCGATTGGAACGATTGATGCATAAAGCTTATCAAGTTCGGCATCTCTAACTTCTTTGGTATACTTGCCAGAATTATATTCTGTTTCGATTTGTTTATAACGCGCGCTTTGCTCATCATTAAACTTGAAAAGAATATGTGCAACTTTAAAGAATTTTGTGCCTTGGTCTTTGTAATAATAAATTGAATTTGCACTGTTTGTCATGTCGCTGTCATAAGTGCTTGCTCCCTCGATTTCATACTTAGTGTAAGAAGCGCGAACCTTGCTTGAATAGAGGTCAACAATTTGCTTTGGTGTGATATATGACTCATTGCTTTCGTCAGTTGTGTAATATTCCTCATATTTTTCAATCATATAGTTTTCATAAACAACCTTATAAAGTCTTTTGATTTCCCTTTCGAAAACAGAAATTTTGTCCTCAGAAAGCTTTTGACCTTCTTCGCTACTTAAAAGTGCTTTGAAATAATCATTAAAAGCCTCAGTATAGTTCTTATCGCGTTGGTCACTTATAAACTTAACAAAGTTTGAATAGATAAGTTCTCTATCTTCGTTTTTATCAAAATCACGAGCAACTGTGTATTTAAACTCATCAATCTTTGTTGAAGCGCTTTCAGTTTTTTCAATAAGAAGTTTATCATCCACTTCTTTCAAAACTGCATTCTTGTCATAGCCGTTAAACTTGACTTCATCATCACTTGACGATGAGCTTGAATCAGTTATTCCAAGCACGTCATTGAGATAGCTGTTGAAATTGTCATTCAACGCATCATATGTTTCAGACCAAAGATATGTTTTTTCTTTAACAGAAAGTTCTGGATAAAACTCCTCTGCCTTGGCGATTGTGATACGTCTGTTGATAAGAAGTTCAATCGTCATATTGAGTGCCTCTTCCTTTGAATAGCCATTCTGTTGATAATAGTAACCATAAGTGTTGTATGCTGAAATCAAATCACGCTTTTGCACAATCATTTTGTCATTATCGTTGCCTAATGGCTCATTGAGTGTGATTTCAATAACAGTGGTTGCCAAATACTTTGCCATATCTCTTGTCACGAGTGAGCAACCCGCAAAGATAGACATGCAAAACATAAGCATACATAATAAAATTCCAGTAACTCTTTTTTTCATTATTTCTCCGTTCTTTTCTCGATTATAGTCAATTATAATACATTCTAGTCAAAAATTTCAAGCATTTTTAGGCAATAAAAACAAAAGTTATTAATTTTTTGCTTCAATAAGCATTGAAACCATGGTTTTAACCTTATCCCTGACCGACATGACTTTATCAAATGTGAGCTTTGCAAGACTGTCAAAAGCAAGTTTTCCTCCAAACTCATTCATCACTTTTGCAAGACGACTATCAAGAATATCCTCTCGTTTTTCAAGGATAAGCGCACATTTTGTTGGGTTTATCTGCACTTTTATAATACCAAACTCAGACGCAAGATTTCTCAGAAGTGCAAGGTTTGAAAGGTTTTCCACTTCAACTGGAACAGAACCGAAACCATCAAGCAAACTTGAAAGCACTTCATCGCGCTCATGCAAGGATTTTATTTCACTAATTTTTGTGTAAAACATAATTCGTTCATCACTTGATGGGATATAGCTCTCACTTATAAACGCGTCGAGTGTCACTTCAAGTTTGACATTGACTTCATTTTCATTCTTTTTACCTTGAATTTCACCTACTGCTTCGTCAAGCAGTTTGACAAACATATCATAACCCACTTTGGCTATGTGTCCATGTTGCTCTTTGCCAAATATATTTCCAGCTCCGCGGATTTCAAGGTCACGCATAGCAATCTTGAAACCACTGCCAAGCTGACTGAACTCTTTGATCGCTTCAAGGCGCTTGTAAGCCTCAGGCGTTAAAATTTTATCTTTAATATAAGTGAGATAAGCGTAGCTTAATCGGTCACTGCGTCCAATTCTTCCGCGAATTTGATAGAGTTGACCAAGTCCAAGTCTGTCAGCCTCGATTATAACCATAGTGTTTGCAGAAGGCAAATCAATTCCATTTTCAATAAGCGTTGTTGAAACGATGATATTATACTCTCCTGCAAACATGCGCCCTATCACATTTTCAAGTGACTTTTCATTCATCTGACCATGAGCAAAGCCCACCTTTGAGTTTGGGACAAGTCGTGAGATGTATGAAGAAAATTCTTCAATATCTTCAACGCGATTGTATATCACAAAAGCTTGACCGCCACGAGCAAGTTCTCGTGAAAGCACATCTTTTATAAGTTCGTCTGATTGCTCAGCGACATAGGTCTGAATTGGAAGGCGCTCTTTTGGCGGAGTTTCAATAATTGAAATATCACGAATTCCTGAAAGCGACATATTGAGCGTTCTTGGAATTGGCGTTGCTGAGAGCGACAAAACATCAACGCTACGCTTGTTGTTTTTGATTTTTTCTTTATCTTCAACACCAAACCTCTGTTCTTCATCAAGCACCAAAAGTCCAAGGTCATGGAAAACAACATCCTTGCCAAGAAGTCTATGTGTGCCAATAATCATGTCAATTTTGCCATCTTTCAGTCTTTCTAAAATATTTTTTGCCTCGGCTGGCGTTTTAAAGCGGTTGAGAACTTCAACATTGATTCCAAAACTTTCAAGCCTTGCTTTTGCTGTTTTATAGTGTTGCTCAGAAAGAATTGTGGTTGGACAAAGCAGACAAACTTGTTTGCCGTTATAAGCACATTTAAAGCACGCACGCAGTGCAACTTCTGTTTTGCCATAGCCAACATCGCCACAGATAAGCCTGTCCATAATCTTATCACTTTGCATGTCAGCGTCAATATCAGCGATTGCTTTGAGTTGGTCATCTGTTTCCTGATAGCCAAAGGAATCAGCAAACTGCTTTTCAAGAAACTCGTCACGCTTAAATGCAAATCCCTTGCTGTTTTGCCTTTCGCGATAGACTTCGGTCAGACTGATAGCCATTTCTTTGAGGCTGGATTTGACCTTATTTTTCAGTCTGGTGAATTCCGCTCCACCAAGTGAAGAAAGTTTTGGGCTTTCTTCTCCGCCAATGTAAGCCGATATCGTGTTTGCCTCTTCACTTGGAAGATAAAGCACTCCGCCTGATTTATACTCAATGACAAAGTAGTCTTTCTCGTAGTCGCCAATCTTCATGCGTTTAATGTCAACGCATTTTCCAATTCCGTGGAAAGAGTGAACAACATAATCGTTCAGTTTTGGCAGATAGAAAACTGAATGTTTGCCTTTTGAAAACTTGGTTACATTTTGCTTAAAAAGGCTGTCACTTCCGATTGCAATTATTCGCTCTTTCAAGAAAGAAAATGAGTATGGAAAATTGAGAGATGACACAAAAATTTTGCCAGTTTCAAAAGCATCAAGTTCGTAATCATAATACCTTATTGAGTTATCACGCAAGAACTGAATTATTCGCTCTTTATTTTTTTCGTTACCTGCAAAAAGCACCACCGCGCAGTGCATATTTAGATAGCTCATAAGGTCACTTTTGAGTGCCATAAAATCTGTCAGATAGCTTCGCGTTGGAACTGTTTGATTTGAATAAGACTGCTCACTTACCTTGCCACTGTTATCAAAAATGATATCAGCGCGAGAGAAATAGTCGTCAAAGGTGTTGTATTCATTTCTATTAAAACTCGACAGCGCTTGATAGCTTTTAAGAAGAAGTTCAAACTCATCTGAAATACGTTTTGGTTGATCAATTATTCTATATCCGCCAAGCGAAAAGACATCGTCCTCACCAAACGGCAAAGTGCAAGGAAAAAAGGAAAAATATTCAAGTTTTCCTTGATTTTTCATGGTTTGAAGGTCAAAAAATGAGATTTTTTCAATAAGTTCATCAAAAAACTCAATTCTTATTGGATTCTCTGAGTTGGTTGGAAAGATATCAAGAATATCTCCACGCAGTGCAAATTGACCTTGAAGAGAAACAAGTTCTGTGCGTTCATATCCAATGCCGACAAGGTTTGAAATCAGTTTTTCAATGTTATATTCTTTGCCTTTTGTAAGTTTCAAAGGATTTAAAAAACTTTCAATATCAAACTTAATCAGTGCCGAGCAAGGAAGAACGATAAGCGCACTGCATTGACCACTTAAAAATTCTGTGACCGCACTGACAAAAGGCAAGATATTTTTATCCTGTCCATCTTTGCCTTCTCTTGAAGAGGTTATGATTTGACAACTTTTTCCAAGCGCTTCAAGTCCGCGCTTATATTTTCCAGCAGTGACAAAATCTGGGCACAAAAAAACAGCGTGAGAAAAATTCCCACCCAGAATAACCTTCTCGCCGTCAGATAGCCCTGAGATGCTTTTGTTTGTCAGTATCCTTTCAAGCCTTTTATCAATCGGACTCATATCTTCTCCAATATCATTTTAACAGCCTCATCAGTCGCCTTTTCAAAAAGAGCTTTGTCTTTGATTTTTGACAGCACCTGTGTGGCAAGGTCAACAGATTCATCACGACCAATGCCAACTTTGACCCTTTCAAAATCTTCACCAATATAAGCCACGATTGAGCGAAGCCCGTTATGCGTTCCTGCACTGCCCTTTTCACGATAGCGCAGTTTGCCAGCAGGAAGGTCAATGTCATCAACAATGGCAATTATGCGCGCATCTTTATTTTTCTTTTTGTAAAGGCTTACCGCCTCCCCACTATTATTCATATATGTTGTTGGTTTTATAATCACAATCTTTTGTCCGTTATAAAAGCCTTCACAACAGTAGGCTTTATTTTTCTCTTTTTCAAAACGAACGCCAAGAAAAGAGGCAAGTTTATCCGCCACCATAAAGCCAATATTGTGATAGGTCCAGTCATATTCCTTTCCCTTGTTTCCAAGTCCCACAACAATTATCATTTTTTCTCCAAAATTAAATCTTAAATAGTCTTATCTTTTTTAACTTTTTTCAAAATTTTATTCTTACAAACTTTGATTGACAATCCTTTCACTAGTCACGCTTACACCACGACCAACCTTGCTTTTTTGAATGAAGGAATCGCTTATGAAAGCGTCTTCTGAAATTATGCTGTCTTCAATTATATTTCCGCTTTCAAGAATTGCACCCTTTGCGATAACAGTCTGTCCTTTTATAATATTGTTTGGATAGATTATAACTCCGCCTTCAATTTCAACATCGCCGTCAATAAAGATTGTGTTTTCACCAAAAAGCACAACGCCATTTTTTAGATGATAGGCTTTTATTTTGTTATATAGATATTTTGAAACATCAGACAAAGTTTTACTTGAAGAAACAATGGTGAAAGCATTTTCGTCAAACTTGTTAAGGCATGGCGAAT
>CAOJNR010000049.1 GCA_948439925.1 uncultured Clostridia bacterium | reverse complement strand
GGTTAGTCAACCGTTATGACTAAAAAATAACTAGGAGAAATATATATGGGAAAATGTGATAGAGAGTGTGATTGCAATATCATACACGGAGATTTTGTTGAAAATGCAAAGAAAGGAATGCTTGACGAAGAGTTATTGTTGTTTATGGCTGATTTTTATAAAGCAATGTCAGACAGCACGCGAATCAAGATAATCAACTTGCTTGACGAGAGTGAGTTATGTGTTTGTGACATTTCGTCAATACTCAACATGACGAAATCGGCAGTGTCGCATCAACTTCAAAATTTGAAGGAGATGAAACTTATCAAAAGTCGAAAGAAGGGCAAAGAGGTTTGGTATAGCCTTGCAGATAGGCATGTGAAAGAAGTGTTTGAAATCACGAAAGAGCATGCTATGGAAGAATTAAACGGAGTTGAAGAATGATAGTTAAAATTGAAGGGCTTGATTGTCCAAACTGTGCAAGAGCGCTTGAAGGTGAACTTAACAAGTTGCCAAGTGTTAAAAGTGCCAAGATTGATTTTGTTAAATCAAGACTGATTTTTGAAAGCAACGATTGCGCAGATGAACATACACTGGAAGAAATAACAAAACTCACAAAGAAACTTGAACCAGATGTGAAAATAATCTCAAAGAGTGGCAACAAAGACAAAAAAGGACGATTGAAATTCATTTTTGACCTTGTGGCATTATTTTTAGGGATTGCAATCGGTTTTGTTATCTTTTTTGTTCCAATGCCTGTTTGGGCGTTTTGGACGCTTTATGTGGTTGCGATTTTACTTTTGGGCTACAAAACCTATTACAAAGCGGTCACTCAAATTTTTAGAGGTACTGTCAATGAGAATCTTCTATTAACCATTTCTGTTATTGGTGCATCCATTGTGGGTGAGCATATGGAAGGACTTATGGTAATCGCGCTATATTCAATAGGAAAGATATTTGAAAGTCTTGCTGTCAATCGTTCTCGAAAGTCCATTGAAAGTCTTGTAAAGATGCAACCTGAGTTTGCAGTTGTTGTAACCGAAAATGGTGAAGAGAGAGTTATGCCGAAAGAGGTTAAACTTGGTTCAACAATTATCGTTCGTGCTGGCGAAAAAGTTGCGCTTGACGGGGTGATAATTTCTGGTGCGAGCAGTGTTGACATGCAGTCACTTACTGGTGAAAGTGTGCCAGTTTCACTCAAAGAGGGAAATGAAGTTTTATCTGGCTCAATAGTGCTTGACGGCGTTTTGCAGATAAAAACCACAAAAGAGTATGATGAAAGCACTATAAAAAAGATTTTGAATCTTATTGAAAACGCCTCTCAAAACAAATCTAAAACCGAAACATTTATTTCAAAAATCACCAAGTGGTATACTTTGGGTATTGTTGTTTTGGCTGTGCTTGTGTGGGGTATTGTTTGGGCAGTGACAAAAAATATTGATACTGCTGTTTATCGTGGTCTTATTTTCCTTGTTATTTCTTGTCCTTGCGCTTTTGCAATTTCTGTGCCACTAACATATTTCTCTGGACTTGGCAATGCGTCGAAAAGAGGAATTCTGATCAAAGGGTCAAATTATCTTGATGCGTGTGCAAAACTTGACACTATGGTGTTTGATAAGACGGGAACGCTTACCTCAGGGCAGTTTTCTATAAATGAAATAAAAAGTGAAATTAGGGAGGAAGAACTTATATTTCTCGCAAGCATTGGCGAGCAGTATTCAATTCATCCGCTTGCAAAAGCCATTGTTTCGGCTTGTGATAGAGATGCCTAAACTTGAAAAATTTAAGGAAATTGCAGGTAGTGGAATTGAATTTGAGTTTGAATGCGAAAAATATTTTGTTGGCAGAAAGGATAAAACATTAAAAAGCACAGTTGTTGAGGTTTATCGGGGAAAGGTTTTGCTTGGGCAGATTTTCCTTAGTGATACAATAAAACAAAGTTCAAAAGATGCTTGCAAAGAGCTTAAAAATTTGGGATTAAAGACCATTATGCTTTCTGGGGATAACGAAGAAAGTGTGAGAAAAGTTTGCGATGAACTTGAAATAGATGAAGGTTATGGTAAACTTTTGCCACAAGAAAAATATGCCTATATTGAAAAAGCAAAAGAGAGCAAAAAGCGTATTGGATATGTTGGTGATGGTATCAATGATGCACCATCTTTGGTTCTTAGTGATGTTGGTGTAAGTATGGGTGTTAATGGATCACCAGCGAGTGTTGAAGCGTCTGATATTGTGCTTGTGGACGATGACCCAAGCAAAGTTGCAATCGCTATCAAAATTTCAAGGCGGACAAGAAAGATTGTGCTTGAAAACATTATCTTTTCAGCAGTTGTTAAAGTTGCATTTTTGGCGCTTGGTTCATTTGGAGTGACTGGCATGATAAGCGCAGTGTTTGCCGATGTTGGAGTGACTCTTCTTGCCATATTAAATAGTATGCGTGCGCTGAGAAACCCCGCTCGGAAGTAAAGCCTTGCGCCTTTAAAGGTGCACGGCTTTTAAAATCGCGGATCGCGATTTTGCATGAGCGGGCTCATGAACTTCCGAGCGGGCGCTTCGATCAAGCTCTATCGCAAAAAATATATTTTTTTGTTTTTCAAAAGCAAACAAATTTGATAAAAGCATGTTAAATTCACAAAAAAGTGGACAAAATTCTTCAAAAATAGAGCAAAATTTAAAAACGCAATCAAAAATTCCTTGAAATCTCTTGATATATATGATATACTAATCATCGGAGGGAACAAATGATTAAAAGTATGCTTGCAAACATTTTCGGCGATATAAACAACTGGGTGAACGCAAACATCGGTGGCTCTGCAAAGATAATTATTCTCGTTGTTATTTCAATGAGTGCGCTTCTCATCTTTGCGAATGTTATAAAAAGCGCCACCAAATCCAAGATATCAATAAAGTGGGGACAGATTTTACTTTTAATCTTGCTCGTTGTTGCTATAATATGGCTAAGCACAACATTTTAAAAAAGGAGAATAAACATGAATATTTTATCAACACTTCTTGCAGACGACACTCTTAAAAGTGACTTTTGGACAAGTTTTTTGCCACCATTTCGTTGGGTGCTTTTTGCAATAATCATCCTTTGCTCAATCACTCTTATTGTGACAATCTTGCTTCAATCAAATGATGCCAACAATGGTATTGACGCTGTTATGGGTAAACAAGAAAGCTATTATTCACAAAATAAAGGCTCTTCTCGTGATGGAAAACTTAAACTTGTCACTATCATTATGTCTTCAATAGTTCTCGTTTGCACAATTATCTATTTTGTGACAGAAATTTTCAATAAAACTGTTTAGTTTAAAGAACTATTAATAGGATTTAAAAAATATGTTGAAAGATAAGATATTAAATATTATTGCAAAAGATAGTTTGGTGTATAAAAAGCCAAGCAATCTTTTTTGCTTTATGGCCAAAACTTTTGGTGTTAGTGAAAAGATTATAAAGCAAGAAATTGACACTCTTATTTCAAAGGGTGATATTTTTGAAGATAAAAAAGGCAAATTTTTTAAAATCCCTTCTTCAAACTATGTCAAAGGTTTGTTCATAGGCAACGCCAAAGGGTTCGGCTTTTGTCAAGTTGGCACCGTTAAGGGTGAGAATGATATCTTTATTCCAGCTAACAAAACTTTGGGCGCGATAGATGGAGATAGGGTTATTGTTAAAATCAGTTATAAAGGCAATGAAGGCAGTGACGGCGAGATTGTTTCAATATATAAACCACTTGAAACTATCGTCGGAATAATTGAACAAATTGGTCAAACATATTTTCTTGTTCCTGACAATAATCATATTCCATATAAATTCAGAATCAAAAAGAGCGATTTTGAAATTGCCGAAGACTTGCGCGTTGTAGCAAGCATAAGCCGTGAAAAAGAAAAATATATGTGCAAAATTGTTGAAGTTCTGGGCAAGAGTGACGATGTAAAGGCAATGGAAAAGGGGATTATTCGCGAACATGAACTTTATGAAACTTTCCCAGAAGAAGTGATGGCTCAGTGCGAAAATATTGGCCTTACCGTTAAAGAAAATCAAAAGAAGGGAAGAGTTGACCTTACACAAGAAATCATTTTTACAATCGACGGTGAGGATGCTCAGGATTTTGACGATGCGGTTTCAATCGAAAAAATCAAAAATGGCTACCGCTTAGGCGTGCATATTGCCGATGTTGGCGAGTATGTGAAGCAGGGCTCGCCACTCGATGAAGAGGCGTTCAAGCGTGGAACAAGTGTCTATTTCCCAACCTCAGTTCTTCCAATGCTTCCAGAAAAACTTTCAAATGGAATATGCTCACTCAGTGAAGGGGTTGACAGATTGACTCTTTCTTGTGTTATGGATATTGACAAAAACGGCAATGTGATTTCACACGAAATTTTTGAAAGTGTGATAAGAAGCAAGGCAAGACTGACTTACACCGAAGCCAACAAAGTTTTAAATGGTGAAAAATCAGAAAAGGCAGACAAGGTCAAAAAGAGTCTTCTTCTTATGAAAGAACTCTCTCTGTTGCTTCAAGAAAAGAAAATGCGTGAAGGTTACCTTGATTTTGAAATCCCAGAAGCTGAGTTTGTTTTCGATGAGGATGGACTTGCCATAGGCGTTCAGAAGCGCGAGCGCAATTCAGCGCACAGACTGATTGAAGACTTTATGGTGCTTGCCAATGAAGTTGTTGCGAAAGAATTTTGCAATAAGGACATACCTTTTGTTTATCGTGTGCATGAGAGTCCACGCAAAGAAAAACTATTGAAAGTTTTCGATTTTATGAAAGGTCTTGGACTAAATTTACCAAAGATTCCTGACATCATCACACCAACATTTTATCAAGGGCTTATTAAACTTGTTGACGGTCATGACTACACTGAAACAGTCAACAAAGTTCTTCTTCGCTCAATGCAAAAGGCAAAATATACCAACAAAAACCTCGGTCACTTTGGACTTGCGCTTGAATATTATTGCCATTTTACTTCGCCAATTAGGCGCTATCCAGACCTCACAATTCATAGAATAATAAAAGAAGTGTTAAAGAAAAAAGCACTTTCAAGCACGCGAAATGACGAACTTAATTCACTCACTTATGAGTCATCAATGCAGTCAAGCGAGCGTGAACGCAATGCAGATATGGCCGAAAGAGATGTGGATGACCTTTGGAAAGCATATCTTATGAAAGACCATATTGGCGAGGAATTTGAAGGAATTATCACCTCAGTCACCAATTTTGGCTTCTATGTTGAGCTTGAAAACACCGTTGAAGGATTGGTCAAAATTGAAGAACTTCCAGAGGATAATTACCTGTTTTATGAGAAATCTTTGATGATAAAAGGCAACAAACACACATTCAAAATAGGTGATAAAATAAAAATAATTATTGCAAATTCCAATATTTTCACAAGAAAAGTCGATTTTTCATTAAAAAATTGAGATTTTTTTGTATTTTTTTCAAAAAAATTCAATTTGGGTCTTGAAAAACTCTTAAAGGGGTGTTATAATAGGAGGCGAGATGAAGATACTAAATAACAACAAGAAAGTTTTTCATAATTTCTTCGTTTCAGACTTCGTGGAAGCTGGTATCGCACTTGTTGGCTGTGAAGTTAAGTCAGTTCGGTCTGGTGGCATCAGTTTGGAGGAAAGTTACGTCGTTATCAAAAACGGCGAAGCAATTCTTAAAAACTGCTACATAAAACCTTATGACAAAACAAGACCAGAGTCAAGCGACACAAGACGTTCACGAAAACTTCTCTTGCATAAAGTTGAAATTTCAAAGCTTGAACGCATGGTGCGTGAAAAAGGATTTTCAGTTATGCCAACCAAAGTCTATATAAAAGACGGGAAGGTCAAAATTGAAATCGCACTGGCCAAGGGTAAGAAACTTTATGACAAGCGAGCTGTCCTGCGTGAAAAGGCTATCAAGCGGGACATAGACCAAACTTTAAAAAGCCTTTAAGCTCCTTTGGGGGTGTTATTGGTTTCGACAGGGAGTGAAGGTCAAAGCGTAAAGCGTGTAGTAGCGCCCAGCCTACTTTAAAATGGGCAAACAAAATAAACGCAGAAAACAAAACTGTAAGAATGAACCTTAGAACAAGCGCAATCGCTGCCTAAGTTTCACTCAAAAAACTCGGTCAATAAATTTTTGACCTGCCCACTTTGAATCAGCTTACTCAAAGTTCGGGTATCATCACAAAGCTAAACTCTATGAAAAGTTTGTCGTTCTATTCATAGAAAAACTAAACGGCTGGTCAAAGAAGTTTGTTTATGAACGAAACTTTGATGAGAATTAAGCATAAACTACACACGTAGAAAAACTTTGAATTTGCTTTTTGGACGCGGGTTCAATTCCCGCCATCTCCACCAAGTTTTTAAAGTTTAAAAACAAAAAAAGCCAAAAAAAATTAAAAAGGAAGTGAAATTTATGTCAAGTTCAGTTATTATCACAATCGTAGTCGTTCTTGGAATCATTGTTGCTGGTGGATTTCTCCTCTATTTCATGGGCGACATCATGATGAGCCTTGCCAACAGAAAAAAGGATGACAAAGCTATCGAAAGAAAGAAAGAAGAAGAAACAGAAAAAGTTAAAGAAAAACTTCAAGAAATGGGTGCTGACGCTCAGGAAATTGAAAACATCCCAGAAGTTGCTGAGATGCTTTACAGTGGCGCTGTTGTAGAAAATTATGACCCAGAAGCAGAAGAAGCTGTTGAGGAAACTGTTGAAGAGGAAGAAGAGGAAGAAATCGAAGAGGCAGAAGAGCCTGAGATGACTGAGGAAGAAAAGGAAGAAGAAAACGAGCGCGACGCTGAAATCGAGCAAAAGAGAAGAGAACTTATGGCTCGCCTTGAAAGACTTGCGTCTGAGGACGAGGAAGAGGAAGACGAGGATGAGGCCGAAGAAGAATCTGACGAAGAAGAAGCTGAGGAAGAAGAATCTGAGGACGAGGAAGAAGTTGTTGACGTTACTGAGGATGAAGAAGAGGAAGTTCCACAAGAAGACGAAGCTCTTAAAGAAGAAAAGGCAAGAAACGCTGTTCTCGTGGCTGAACTTCAATCTGAAAGAGAAAAGATTCAAGCTCTCCGTGCAACTCCTGCTGGTTATGTAAGCCTTGAAGAACTTGAAAATGCTCTTGCTATTAAGGAAGACAGACTCAAAGCAAATGAGAAAGAACTCCGCGCTTGCAAGAAGGAATTTTTGCCACTTAGAAGAGTTAAGAGAACTCTTGAAAACGACGAAAAGAAACTTCGCAGAAAAGAAGCCCTTGTTGCTAAGCAAAAGGTTGTTCTCTATGGTGTAAACAACTATGCTGACATCGACGAAGAAAAAGCAAAGAAACTTGCAGAAGATCTTGACCTTCTCGACGGACTCAAACTTTCAGTTGAACACTGTCAAGAAGTTATGGATAAAAACAAGGATAGATTCCCACTTCTTGAAAAGATGTTCGATGTGCTTTCAGCTCAAAACGCTGAACTTAAAGCAGATATCGAAAAACTTAAAGCAGATATCGCTGAACTTAAAAAGAAAAATGACTAATAAATTTCAATAAAATATATAAAAAGCACTTAGGCTAAACCCTAAGTGTTTTTTTGTGTGTCTTTGACGTTTTTTAGTTGTTTTATAAATTGATTTGTGTTTATTAAGTGCTTAAAGCACCTGAACGGATAAAGCAAAATTTAAATTAGATTGTAGATAAAACGTGCTTAAAGCACTTGAACGCATGAGCATTGATTTATGAATTAAGATTGTAGATAAAACGTGCTTAAAGCACTTGAACGGATTGAATTGTATTTAGAAATATTTTTGTAGATAAAACGTGCTTAAAGCACTGCTATCAACACCAGTCAATAGGTGTTTGGTTGTGAGCAATGAGAAACTCGTTGCAATTTTAGAAATGTTTGCATCCAAAAAAGCCTC
>CAOJNR010000048.1 GCA_948439925.1 uncultured Clostridia bacterium | reverse complement strand
TATTTAAAACGATCTTCAATTATCTCAGGATGGTATTCCCCTATACTCAGCCCAAGACAAAAGACCTCTCTGTCATTTTTGGTAAAACCCTTCAAAAATTCATCAGTTGGATTAAAAACAGCATGACCGAGTGCGTTTATTTTTTCAATATTTTCCTCATTGTATGGCATAAGATTACGACTTGGAAGATAGCCGTTATTAAGCATTTGTTTAAGTTTTAGGAATGGTATCCTATATTTTATTGTGTGTTCTTCAATCATCATAGGCAATTATACTACAAAATCATTTATGTTTCAAACAAACCTTATGTGCATAGTGTCGAAGAAAGAGTTTGGATGTCGACATAATTTTTTATAAGAGTCCACTCTTTAATCCTTGCAAAAGAAAGCAAGGTGTGATATAATAACGGCATGGAAAAGACTATCGTTGCCATTTCAACGCCTCTTGGCAGAGGTGCAATATCTATTGTGAGAATGAGTGGACAAGATTCTTTGCAGATTGCAGAGAAAGTTTTTTCTAATGCCAAAAATATTGAGCCAAGATATCTTAAACTTGGCAATTTTAAATTTGATGACGGCTCACGCGAAAAATGCTTAATGGTCTATTTCAAAGCGCCATTTTCGTATACTGGCGAGGATATGGTGGAATTTCAAATTCACGGCGGAACACACTTAACACAAAAAGTGTTGTCGACACTTCTTGATAAGGGTGCTTTGCTTGCTGGTGGCGGAGAGTTTTCAAGACGTGCATTTGAAAATGGCAAGATAAGTCTTGATGAAGCTGAGGCGATAATTGGAGAGATAAACGCTGAAAGTGAAAGTGAACTGCGTGCGTCATTGTCTGTTGCTGATGGAAAGTTAAAAAGAAAAATTATTTCTCTGCAAGAAGATTTAACTGAACAAATTGCTCAGATTGAGGCAACGCTTGACTATCCTGAGGAAGACTTTGAAAAGTCGGCAAAAGAATCAATTTTAAATTCTATCAAGAACGTTCAAAATGAAATTGAGAACTTTATTGCAGAGTCAAAGAACGCGCGCTATTTAAAAGAAGGCATTTCTGTTGCTATTGTTGGTGCAACAAATGTTGGCAAAAGTTCACTATTAAATGCTCTCATTGGTGAAGAAAAAGCGATTGTGACAGACATTGAAGGCACAACGCGTGACACGATCAGCGAACATATTTTCTATAACGGCGTTAAGATAAACTTTATTGACACTGCCGGAATACGTGATGCCAAAGATAAGGTTGAGCAGATTGGAATTGAAAAAAGCAAGAAAAGTGTTAGCCAAGCCGATGTTGTGCTTTGTGTTTTTGACGGCTCACGTGAAATGAAGGAAGAAGATAGACAAATTCTTAAATTAGCAGAGAATGTCAAACATATCATAATTGTTAACAAAAATGACCAAAAGAGAGTTTTAAAAACTCTGCCAAATGAGATTTCAATTTCTGCAAAAGATGAAAAAGGTCTTGAAAAAATTAAAGAAAAGATTTTCAGTCTTGTTATCAGTGATGAGATTGATTTCAATAAACTTGTGCTTATCAATGAGAGGCAGATTGAGCATCTTAAAGAAGCCCAAAGCATTGTGAAGGAAATTTTAAATGCGCAAAATGAAAGCATGGACATCATAGCAATGCTTATCAAAAATCTCTGGAATGCGCTTGGCAAGATAACAGGACAATGCGAAAATGAGGCGATTATTGACCTTATCTTCTCAAAATTCTGTTTAGGTAAATAACTGGGGAGTGTGGCTTAGCCACTTAATAAGAATATAAAAAATAAATGGTGTATAATTCACCCACAAGCGTGGTGATAAAAAATTATGAAGTGTGGCTTAGCCACTTACTAAAACAAAAATATAATATAAAAAATAAATGGTGCATAATGCACAAAAAGGAAACATATGGAAGAATTTGATGCGATAGTTATTGGTGCAGGTCATGCTGGATGTGAAGCAGGACTTGCGCTTGCACGAACTGGAAATAAAACGCTTTTATTGACGCTGAGTTTGGATGCAGTGGCTTTTTTGGCGTGCAATCCTTCTATTGGCGGAACAGCAAAAGGTCAACTTGTTTCTGAAATAGACGCACTTGGTGGCGAAATGGGTGTCAATATCGATAAAACACTTATTCAACTGCGAATGCTTAACAGCGGGAAGGGCCCAGCAGTGCAAAGTCTGCGCGCACAGGCAGATAAAAATCGCTATCATGAAGAAATGAAAAAGACCATTGAAAACACCCCTAACCTCTTTTTAAGGCAGGGCGAAGCGGTCGATATTGAGATTTGCGAGGACGGCACAAAGATAGTTGAAAGCGCAGTTGGAAAGAAATATAAATGCCGTGCTATCGTGTTTGCAACTGGTGTTTATCTTAAAAGTCGAATAATCATTGGTGACTACACAAAAGATGTCGGACCAAACGGTTTTATGAATGCCCAAAAACTTTCTGACAGTCTGAAAAAATTGGGTTTAACACTCATGCGTTTCAAAACTGGAACGCCAGCGAGAATAAACTCTCGAAGCATTGATTACAGCAAACTTGAAATTCAAAAAGGCGAAGAAGAGATTCAAAATTTCTCTTTCATCACAAAAAGAAAAAACAAAAATAGTGCGGTTTGCTACCTCACCTACACTGACGAAAACACCCATAATATTATCAGAGAGAATCTCGACAAAGCGCCAGTTTTTTCAGGACTTATCAAAGGTGTTGGACCACGATACTGCCCTTCTATTGAAACCAAAATTGTTCGCTTTGCTGACAAAGAACGTCATCAACTTTTCTTAGAGCCAGAGGCGCTTTCAACCAACGAGGTTTACATTCAAGGCTTTTCAACATCAATGCCGGTGGATGTGCAAGAGAAGATGATTCGCTCTGTTAAAGGTCTTGAAAACGCTGAAATTATGCGTGACAGTTACGCTATTGAATATGACTGCATTGACCCAACTGAACTTTTGCCAACGCTTGAATATAAAAAAGTGAAAGGTCTGTTTTTCGCTGGACAAATCAACGGCACAAGCGGTTATGAAGAAGCAGGCGCGCAAGGTATTATTGCAGGGATAAATGCCAACTGCTATCTCAAAGGCAAGGAACAACTGGTGCTTAAACGCAGTGACGGCTATATCGGCGTTCTGATTGACGACATCGTCACAAAAGGCACAGAAGAGCCATATCGAATGATGACTTCGCGTGCTGAATATCGACTGCTTTTAAGGCAAGATAATGCTGACCTTCGATTGACTGAAATTGGTCGCAGGTTTGGGCTTGTGGATGACAAAAGATATAAGATTTTCAAGAAAAAACAAAAAGACCTTGAAAAGATTTTTGAGATAACAAAAACAAAATTTAAGATAGACGACACAATCAAAAAGCTTTATGAGGACAATAATGAAAGCGTGCCAGCAAACAGCGTTACAATCGCCGATATGCTGAAAAGACCAAATCTTGATGCTTTCAAAGTGAATGATGTATTGCATGTTTTTAACGATTTTTCATTTGAGGTGATCAACGAGATGAATATAATCTGCAAATATCAAGGTTATTTAAAACAACAAGAAGAAGATATTGCAAAGTTCCAAAAGAATGAAAGTTTGACAATTCCGCCAGAGTTCAGCTATAAAAACTTACACGGCATTCGTCTTGAAGCATGTGAAAAACTTGACGCAATAAGACCATTAAATATCGGTCAAGCGTCACGCATTTCAGGAGTTTCCCCTTCTGACATCGCCGTGCTATCAGTGCTGGTGAAGAAGTTTAAAGGATAAAAATCACGAAAAAATTTGTAATTTCATGTGCATAAAATGAGCAATTTAAAAATTAATTCTCGTTTTATGCACATTTTCAGTTTTTTTTAATTTTAGTTTGTTTATTCATTTTTTATAATTTAAAATAAGGTTGTAAAAGGAGAAACAAATGAAAAAAGATTGTCAACATTTTATTCAGCATTATGTTTTAATAAAAATTCAAAGCATTTTGCAAAACTAGAAAATGGTCACTGTATGAAAAAACGTAAAATAAATTGCGAGAACTGCCCTCACTACGCCCCGCATAACATCAAAAACGAAAGGGTTTGGTTTGCTGTGTCTTTAACTATGATTTATATCAAAAAAGTTCTAGACAAACTCGAACAAGAAATTTCTAAAATGTAAAAGTTAAATTGCTTGCTTTTTTGTTAAAAAACAGTTATCATAAATCTATGGAACTTCTACTAAAAAACACTTTCAAAAATTATGGCTATGAATTGACAGACAAGCAAGTTGGTCAATTTGTTTCATATTATAAATTTCTGGTTGAAGAAAATAAAAAGTTTAACCTCACCTCAATAACTGATGAGGACGGCGTGTGCTTTAAGCACTTTTTGGATAGTGTCTTGCCAGAAAAAGAAATCCCTCAAAATGCAAAGGTTATTGATGTTGGCACTGGTGCTGGCTTCCCTGGCGTTCCCCTCAAAATACTCCGACCAGACATTGAAATCACCCTGCTTGACAGCCTGCAAAAGCGTGTCAATTTCTTAAAGCAAGTGGTTGAACTTCTTGGGTTCGAACAAGTGAATTGCGTGCATGATCGTGCCGAAGACTATTGCAAAAAAACGCGCGAAAAGTTTGATATTGCTCTGTCGCGTGCTGTTGCGCAAATTCCAACTTTGGCTGAGTATTTGTTACCTTTTGTTAAAGTCGGTGGCAAAGTGGTTATGTATAAAGCGCAAAAAGCAGACGAAGAAATCGAACTTGGCAAAAAAGCCATTGAAACTTTGGGCGGAAAAATTGTAAACATTTCAAACATAACCATAACAGAAATTGACGCTCAGCGCACACTTGTTTTCATTTCAAAAATCAAGTCAACACCAACAAAATACCCTCGTACCAAAAACCTACCAAAAACAAAACCGATTGTGTAAGCCAAAATGAACAAGTGAGGATCTTTCATTATAAAGTTTTGATGTATATAATAGCTAGAACTAACTATATAAGTGATATTTCCTCAAAAATAAAAAACACAAAGTTTAAAAGGTGTTTTTTTGTTTAAAATGGAAGTTCATTATCATTATCATTTTTGGCAGTATCACTGTCTTCAACAACAGGGCTAAACGCGTTATTATATTCAGTTTCATCGCAGTAAGGAGTATTGATTTGATTATTATTTTTCGCCATATCTGAAAGTTGTTGGCATGCAAGAGTTAATTCTTCGATAGTGGTTTTAGTCGTTCTAATTGTTTTTGCTGTTAAAGAAGAGTATGCCCTTTTCAGTTCCTCTTCTTTTTGGGAAATAAAAGCCTCTTCTTTTGTCGTATCAAACCCTAACTTTTTTGCTTTTTGTAGCCAAATATTATAAGCCTGCTTAGCTTCCTGAGTTTTCTTGCAGACTTTTTCAAAAGTTCCATATTTTTCTTCCGTATATTTCTTGCGATTTAAAATCATGCGTGTTTGAAGTTCTAATTGAAAAAAGTATTGCCTGCTAGTTTTAGAAAGTTCCATTATTTTCATAATATTTCTCCTTAAATTTATTCTAGCATAAAAAAGAAAATTTGTAAATAGTTAACTATAAACTTTTTATTTTTAAAAATACTGAAAAATTGAGAGATTATATGCGTTTTTTCTTTATTTTTTCTTTATTTTATTGTATAATTTAGTTAGAGGAATTTACTATGGGAAAAATTATTGCTTTTGCGAATCAAAAAGGTGGAGTTGGAAAGACGACAACATGTATCAATTTGTCGGCCTATCTTTCTGCTATGGGTAAAAAAGTTTTGGTTGTTGATATGGACCCACAAGGGAACGCAACAAGTGGACTTGGCATTGATAAAGACAGCGAGATGAAAACTGTTTATGACCTTATTTCTGGCGACAGCACAGCTGATGAAGTTATCAAAATGACTATCGTGGAAGGCTTGGATGTTTTGCCTTCGACTGTCGACCTTGCAGGCGCAGAGCTTGAAATGGTGCAAATGCCACAACGTGAAAAAATTTTGAAAGGTATTCTTGACCCACTTCGCGATAAATATGATTTCATTATGATTGACTGCCCTCCATCGCTCGGTTTGATAACTGTTAATGCACTTACTGCATGCAACAGTGTGATTATCCCAATGCAGTGCGAATATTATCCACTTATGGGTATCACTCAACTCATGAACACAATAAGGCTTATCAAATATCACCTTAATCCAGACATTGATATCGAAGGTGTTGTGATGACGATGAAAGACAAAAGGTCAAATCTCACTAATCAAGTTAGTGATGAGATTCTTAAATTCTTTGGCAAGAAGGTTTTCTTTACTTACATTCCAAGGAACATTCGTTTGGCAGAGGCGCCAAGCCATGGCGAGCCTATTCTTATTTATGAACCTTCTTCAAAAGGTGCAGATGCATATTTAAGTTTGGCAGAAGAATTTTTGAATAGAAACAAGATAAGTTATAAAAGCATAACAAAAGATACAAAAATTAAGTTAAGAGAGGTGAAGTAATATGAGCACAAAAAAAGGACTTGGAAGAGGACTTGAATCGCTCTTTGGCTTTTATGAAGAGGATAATAGTAATCAAAATATAACTAATAATACACCAAAAGAGAAAGTGGTAGACAAGTCAGTTTCTGAACTTGATATAAACAAGCTCTACCCTAACCCAAATCAGCCAAGAAAGTATTTTGATGATGATGCTTTGCAAGAACTTGCAAACTCAATCAAGATTCATGGCGTTATTCAACCTATCATTGTTAACAAAGAAGAGGGAGATAAATATCTCATAATTGCAGGTGAACGTCGTTGGCGTGCATCAAGAATTGCAGGTCTTTCTTCTGTTCCAGTAGTCATTAAAAACTATACTGAAAAGCAAGTCAAAGAAGTTTCCCTTATTGAGAACTTGCAACGTGAAGATTTAAATCCAATCGAAGCTGCACGAGCAATCAAGCAACTTATGGAAGAATATAACTTCACGCAAGAAGCAGTAGCTGACAGAATCGGTAAGAGTCGTCCAAACATTACAAACACTTTGCGTTTGCTTACTTTATATCCAGATGTTATCAAAATGGTTGAAGATGGCAGACTTTCTTCTGGTCATGCAAGGGCGCTTGTTGTGGTTGAAGACACAAATCAACAAATTAGGCTTGCAAAAAATGCTTGTGACGGCAAAATGAGCGTGCGCGATCTTGAAAAAGCTGTTAAGAATTATCTTAATCCCGCAAAGAAACCAGTTTCTAAGGTTGCAGAGCAATCATTGGAACTTAAAGAACTTATCGCAGATATGCAACGTGTGTTCGCAACAAAAGTTTCTGCGATTGGAAATGATAACAAAGGTCGCATTTATATAGATTATTATTCAAGAGATGATTTGGATAGGCTTGCAGATATGATTGAACTTTTAAAGAAAAAAGAAATTACACTTGCTGATTTAAGAAATTACAATAAAAGGAACAAAGATTAATAAAATTGGGCAGAAATGCCCTTTTTTCATGCAAAAATGCATTGCGCTTACGATATTTTTTCTAAAATAAGCCCAGAGCCAATTTCAAGCTTTTTAATGAATATTCCCTCATTTAAAATCTGTCAAAACAAGATGTTTTTATTATATAAAATCTGTTTTTGATAATTATATCTTTCATATTATATTTACAAAAACTTTTGAGACTCTCATATTTCAAGATGCGTTTAACTGAAAGTTTCACGTGAAACAATAAATATTTTTTAAAAAGTTACAAGCTTATAGAAGGTTTCACATGAAACATTTTTTGTTTTAACTATTTAAATTAAATAGCACAAATGTTTCACATGAAACATTTTTAACTTAATAAGTATTTTCTTATAAAATAATGCACTGAAAAATACTTTTGGTTTATAATTTGCAAAGTATTACTTCAAGTTGGGCAAAGTATTACTTCAAGTTGGGCAAAGTATTAGTTTA
>CAOJNR010000047.1 GCA_948439925.1 uncultured Clostridia bacterium | reverse complement strand
AGAAAGAGAATTTGAAGCCTAAGCTCCATTTGAATGTTAACACTGGTATGAACCGATTTGGCATTCAGACCAAACGCGAGCTTAATAAAATAATCGCACTATGCAAAAATAACAATCTTGAACTGGAAGGAATTTTTACCCATTTCTCTTCCCTTACGACTGATGAAGAGTATTCACAGAAGCAGGAGCAAAAATTTGCTGAATTTGCAGAAGCTTTGCCAGAAGAGTGGAACACGATCGTTCATGTTGGTGGCGGAAACAGTCTTTTTGAAAATGTCGAGTGCGATATGATTCGCGTAGGACTGCTTGCTTATGGCTATGGCAATGAACATGTTTTGCCAGTTATGAAAGTTTTATCAAAAGTGAGTGACCTTCAATATGTTCATGCGGGGGAACATGTTGGTTATCTTTGTGGCTATACTGCAAAAGAAGATATCGTGGTGGCAACCATTCCGCTTGGCTATGCCGATGGCTTGCCGAGAAAATTGTCCAATTTGTTTAAAGTGAAAATAAGAGGTAAGGCTTGTAGAAGCACAGGCAACATTTGTATGGATTCCTTCATGGTTGATGTTTCAAACGTTAATGTGAAAGTGGGGGATGAAGTTGAAATAATGGGAAACGCACACTATATTGCCGACATTCTTGAAACAACGCCATATGAGGTCTGCACCAATTTTATTAAACTTAGAGGAGAAAGAGTAATCAAGTAATTTTGCTTGATTATTTTTTTTATATCGTCTATAATTTAATTAGTGAGGTGTGCTATGCCAGAGAAAAAGAAAAATATTTGGTTTTATATCAGCGGGATTGTCAGCGCTGTTATGGCTGGAATAACCTATTTTGGCACTGTTTTGGCTATTCTCTTGGCTGTGGTTGTTTATTCGACAGGTGGAATAAATGATATTTTAGGTCAACTGCCTGAGGATGTTGAAATTTCCGTGGCTTTCATCACATTTGTGACAATAATCTTAATCTGTGTTTTTGCTGTTGTTGCGATTGTCAACACAATTTGTGCTAAGAAATGTTTTGACTTTGCAAAACTTGATAAGGATGAACTTTTAAATGAAAAATCAAAACTTATAACAGTTATAATTTTGCAGTTCATCATGGGATCAGTTATCACTGGTGTGCTTTCACTTGTTGGATTTTTATCGGTCACTGAAACTTTGACCGCACCTCGTGTGAACTCTGACTCATCAGTTGAACAGAAATTAATAAATGCAAAAAATCTTTTTGAAAGTGGAACTATAACTGAGGAAGAGTATAAAAAACTTAGAGAAGATATTTTAAATAAATTTTAATCTGATTTTTAAAATTTGATATTTTTTCGCTTGACTATATATTTGTTGAAAATATAATGTTAATGATATAAAGTGTCTAAGACACATGAACGAATAAAATATGACTATGAAAAATGCTTGCTGATAAAAAGTGTCTAAGACAAATGAACGGATAAAGATTAATTGAGAAAAATGTTTGCTGATAAAAAGTGTCTAAGACACAAAAATCACCGAATCAATCGGTGATTTTTTATTGTTGCGTAATATCGTCTGAACTTAATTGGCTTGTTTTTTCTATAAGCTTTTCTTCAAAGGTTTGTTTGATTTCCTCGTGTATTTCCTCAATGCTTTTGCGAGCGTCAATAATGTGGAATCTTTCACTTTCAAGCTTTGCAATGTAGTCATAGCCGTCACAAACTTTTTGATGAAAGGTAAATTCTTCCATTTCCATGCGGTCAAATCCTTCTGACATTTTTAACTTGCGCGCTCTTGCATCCTCTGGGCTGAGTTTAAGATAGAAGGTGAGGTCAGGTGTTATATTGCCAAGAATTGATCTGTTGAGATTTAAAATTCCTTCTGGTGACATAATTCCTCTTGCCATGCCTTGATATGCGATTGTTGAATCATAGAAACGATCAGCAACCACAATTTTGCCTTCATTTAAAGCAGGAATAATCACTTTTTCGCAAATTTGTGCACGCGATGCAAGAAAGAGCATAAGTTCGGCTTTTGGCACTGGTGCATCAAGGTTGTAACTCAACAAAAGTTTTCTTATTTCTTCGCCAAGTTCTGTTCCGCCTGGTTCACGAAGAAAAACAAATTTGTCTTTCATAGGATGCTTTTCAACATATTCTCTGAAAAGTTTGACTTGGGTTGATTTTCCGCAAGCATCTCCGCCTTCAAAAGTGATAAAAAGACCTTTGTTCATTTGTTTTCTCCTTTAAGTTAGAAATATTATATTACAAAATTTGGCATAAGTCAATAGCAAATTGAAAATTAGAGGTGTTTGAATTTTTTTGAGTTAATCTGGTTTTTGGTCAAATAAAAAAAAGGCTAAAAGCCTTTTTGTTTAGTGTTTGCAATCTCCACCGCATGAACCGTGGCATTCATCGTGGCAATCGTCACAGCCACAGTCGTCGCAGTCGCAACAGCCAATTTCTTCAATATATTTGTGAAGTGGTTGAGATTTATAGAAGTTCTCTGGCATGTATTCAGTTGTGGTGTAGCCAGCAGGTGCGCAAAGAAGTTCGGGGATTCGATTGATAACAGTTGCGCAGGTGAGTTCAACTGTTGCAGGGCGTTCAATAACCACACGAGTGTTTGGCTCGCCTTCGATAGTCCAGTCGTTGCAGTCAAAGTCGTTTTTGCCATAAACTTTGCCGATGCATTCTGCTATGATTGTGATACCTTCCTTTGTTTCGGTGGTCACAACAGCGCTCATGCCTGTGCATTGACCTTTCTTGATTGTCATGCCAAGTGTTGTTGATTCAATGTCTTCGCTTGCGATTTGAGGCACACATTTTTGAGTTTGTCTTTTAACATGAAGACCAAGCTTTGAGCAAAGCCAGCCGTTGACATTCCACATATAGCTTGGAGCGAATTTGCCAGCGTTTATAAGTTTCTTTCTCTCTTCATCGCTTATGTCGTCAGCTGATGCAATTTCTTTTGTGAAAGCTTGTTTGGTGAGTCCTGCACCATGAACCTTGGCAAGAGAAATGCCGTAGTCCTCAACATTGTAGCTTGACTTTCCGCGAATGGTTGTTATCTTGTGAGTTGCCCCAGCAAGCACGCTGATAAGGTTGCCCCAGAAAACATCTTGATATCCGCTTCCGCAGATTGTGCAACCACTTTCCTTTGCAAGTTTGTCTATTTTTTTTGTCACTTTTGGATTTGAGTTTTGTGGATAGAAAGCCTCTTCACAAGTTGTGATAGCGTTCACTCCATATTTTGCGCAAATTTCCATTGCAGGTGCGTTTTCAGAGATTAAGCTTGTTGTTGTGATAACGGCAACATCAGCAGGTGTTTCTTTGAGGAAGTTTTCAAGTTCGCTTGCATCTTTAATTATAACGCCTTGCTTTTTTCCTCCCATAACAACAGAAATGTCCTTGCCGATGATGTCAGGGTTGATGTCGAAAGCTCCAACAATCTTAATTCCTTTTTCGAGTGCATATCTCATTGTGTAGGCACTCATTTTTCCGCAACCGTATTGGATCATTGTGATTTTGTTCATATTTTTTCCTCCTAGATAACATTATATAACTTTTGCCAGAATTTGTAAAATAAATTTGCAGATATTAAAGATTTAGAGTTTTTTTTACTGAAATTTAGCATTATTTCATAAAATAGTTTAATTTTGATGAAAATAAACATTTTTTTTCAAATATATTATTTTTTGCTGTTAAAATGTTCGTGAATTTTTACAGCAAGTGAGAATGGAATTTCTTTAACAGAAGCAAGTTCATCAATGCTTGCTTTTGCGATTTCTTCGCTTGTTCCAAAAGCTTTGAGGAGGGCATCACGTTTCTTTGGCCCAACGCCAGCAATCGAGTCAAGCTCGCTTTCAGTCTGCTTTTTGGTGCGAATTTGCCTATGAAATGTTATTGCAAAGCGGTGAGCTTCATCACGAATGCGCTGTAATAGCCTTAGCTCAGCACTGCCTGGCTTTAATAGGATAGGCGTGCTGTCATTTGGCTTAAAGACCTCTTCAATTCGTTTTGCGAGGCTGACCATTTCAATGCCTTCCACACCTGAATTTTGCAAAATTTCATAAGTCGATGAAAGTTGACCTTTTCCGCCGTCAATGATAAGAAGGTCAGGTTTTTCTTTAAATGACTCTCCATCTTCATTTTTGAGCCGTTTAAGCCTGCGCGTTAAAGCTTCGGCAAGTGAAGCAAAGTCGTTTGAGCCTTTCACCGTTTTGATTTTAAATTTGCGATATTCCTTTTTTGCAGGTTCTCCGCCAATAAAAACCACCATTGAGCAAACTTTATTTGTTCCGCTGATATTGGAAATATCATAGCACTCCATTCGCATAGGCAGGTTTTTAAGCCCAAGTTTTTCTTTCAAAACTTTAAGTGCGCCAATGGTATTGTTGTATTTCAATTTTTCCTTTTCGATGTGCTTTTCAAGATATTCCCGAGCGTTATCCTTTGCCATTTCAAGCAAGGTTTTATTGACGCCTTTTGGATTTGAAATTATGCTTGCTTTCTTGCCCAAAAATTCGAACAAAAGTTCTTGGTCGGGAATTGCGTGACTTAGAATAAGTTCATGAGGCAAAATCATATTGCTATAATATTGCACAAGAAAGTTGAAAAGCGTTTGACTCTCTTCAAGTTCGCCGTCTGAACAAGGGTAGTTCATAACGCCAAGAATTTTTCCACCTCGAACAATCATGGCTGTAATAACACCTGAAAGTCCATCTGTTTGATAAGCAAAAACATCTTTGTTAACATTTTTTGGCAGATTGGCAACAATGCGTTGTTTGAGTTTTGAAATCATTTTCAGTCTGTCGCGAAGAAGAATTGCATGTTCGAAATTTTCGTTAGCAGAGGCTTTTTCCATTTTATTTTGAAGTATCTCTTCAATTTCTTCGTCATTTCCGTTAAGAAAGTTGATAACCTTGTCAATCTCTTTGCGATAATCTGCCACATCAATCCTCTTTGTGCAAGGCGCAGAACAAAGTCCTAGCGAGAAGTTCAGGCACTCTCTCTTTGCAACAGAGGAGGATGAAATTTTGTTGTTGCAAGTGCGAATTTTGAAGGCAGTGTTGACGGTTTTGACAATCTCTCTTGCGTCAAGACCAGCAAAGTAAGGTCCAAAATATTTCGCTCCATCATTTTTAACCTTTCTCACAATTTCAAGTTTAGGGAATGGATCTTTGAGGTTTATTTTGATGTAGGGGAACTGCTTGCCGTCTTTCAATAAAATGTTGTAAAAAGGTTGGTATTTTTTTATAAGATTGCTTTCAAGCGCAAGAGCGTCCATTTCAGACATTGTGATAAAATATTCAAAGTCATCAACGCTGTTGACCATTGCTTGCACTTTGCTTGGTTTTGGTGAGTTGCGGAAGTATTGACTTACGCGGTTTTTAAGGTTCTTAGCCTTGCCAACATATATGACAACGCCGTCCTTGTCACGCATAACATAGACGCCACTTCGCGTTGTTAAAACTTTCAGTTTGTCACGAATTCGCTCATTCATAGCCTAATTATACCCCAAAACGACCAAAATTCCAACAAAAAAAGATATCTTGGCTTAGATATCTTTTATTTCTTCAAAGTCGTTTTTGCATAAAACTTCAACATTTTTGCTTGGACTTATTTTATGAGTTGATAAAAATTTTGGTGAAACAATAATTTTGTTCTTCTCCAAAACAACTTCTTCACCATTGAATTTGGCTTTTGCTGTTTTTTTTTCATCAAAGTCGCTTATTTCGTCGAAAATGCAAGGGATGTATTCAGTGCCGTCTGTGTTAATGTATCCATATTTTCCCTTTAATTTCGCCTTGGCAATCCAATGATAAACATCTATATTTTTGAACTCTTCAATTGAGTCATATTTAAAATCAATTTCATCATAATATTTCTCAGGAGGGTTATATAAATTAATAAGTCCCCATTTTCCGGTTCCTATGTTTTTAAGTCGACCAATTTCAATTTCATCTTGCCATTCCAGTTTTTCGCCTCGAAATGCTTTATCTTTTCCTTGGAAAGGTACTGAGTTAAATCTGTAGATTTTATAACCTTCAACACAACCTTTTTCACGGCTAATTAACATGTTACTTTTTGTGATACATTGAAGAGTCCCTTTTTCAAAATTAAGCATTGTAAACAAACCATAATCTGTGTGGCCAATTAAACCTTGTTTTCCACCCTTAGAAGCAATATATAAGTTGTCATAACCTGGAATATTTTCTATTTTTTCATATTTGAAATCCGAGTAACGATCATCATAATCTCGGTCATAGCCTTCGACATTGTTAATATAATGCAGTTTACTAGGATATCCGCGATTTACAGTATCTACAGTATCAAGCCAAGCATAGCGTTTGTTTTTGGGGTCTTTCAAGATAACTATTGGATTTTTATCTTTGCATTGTGTTATTTCAACCCCTGAAAAAATCTTTTCCCCATTAGTTGTTTTGAAAATGTCATATTGAGAAGCGTTTGTTGGGACAAACAAGCATGAGTGTTTTACAAAGAAATCCTTGTGCACTTCTTCTATTTCGCAAATTATTCTGTCTGGAAGTTTTTTGCTTAGGATATGCTCGCCAGAAAGCATAATGCCTACGGCGTCAGGATTCTTTTTATCCCAAACTGCGTAAAAGTTAATTCCTTCATAGCCACTTGCAATCCGTTTGCTTTGGTATTTAAGTTTTTTTTCTTTCTTTTTTATAATTCCCATATTTTCTCCTGTTGTTTATGAAAAATTATAACATGAAATAAGACTTTTGTCAATAGGGCAAAAAAAGAAAACACTCACTTTCGTTCGTGTTATTCTTGCGTTCCTAAAAAAATGCCACTTACTCAAGTGACATTTAATTTCATTAAACATTTTTCTTTTGAGAGTGTGAATTGCTCACCAGTTTGCATGTTTTTAAGGTTGTATTCTTTCTTTTCAACTTCATTTTCACCAACAATCAAAACAAAAGGAATTTCGCGTTTGTTTGCCTCTTTGAGTTTTGCTTTGAATGAGCGTTCGCTGTAATTTACCTCGCAGTTGATGCCATTTTCTTTAAAATATGCGCAAAGTTCAAAACAAGAGTTAAGTGTTTCGCCAAGTGGAATAATGCAAAGTTTGGTCATTGTTTGTGGGTGAGGTGGAAGGATGTTGTTGTTATCAAGTAGGTCAAATAGGCGGGTGAGTCCAATACTCATGCCAACGCCAGGAAGTTTCTTTTCTGTGAAATAACCTGCAAGGTTGTCATAACGCCCGCCAGCACTGACAACTCCAAACTCAGTGTGAGCAGGGCAGACAGCCTCAAAAACTGTGCCAGTATAGTAGTTCTGACCACGAATGACACCTAGGTCCAGCGCGCAGTTGTCAATCTTCATAACTTTAATAAGAGAAGAAAGTTCTTTAAGTTCATTGATTCCTTTTTGATAGCACTCGTTGTCAGTCAAAGATTCAACTTCTTTTAAAATTTGATCAAAGTCACCGCATTTGAGGGTGATTTCTGTGAGTGTCAATGCGTTCTCTTCGTTGACTCCAAGTTTAATAAGTTCAGCCTTTGCGTTATCTCTGCCGATTTTATTTATCTTATCCAGAATGATAAGAATTTCAGAGGTTTTCTCAGTAAGTCCAAGTGCCTCGCAAAGTCCAAACAAAACATTCCTGTTGGAAACGTGGGTTACAACATCAATGCTAAGTTCTTTGAATACCTTATCAATAAGGTTCAAACATTCAGCGTCGGCAGGAATAGGCAGATTTTCATTTCCGATTATGTCTGCGTCGCATTGATAGAATTCTCTAAAACGTCCTTTTTGAGCGCGTTCTCCGCGATAAACTTTGCCAATTTGATAACGCTTGAAAGGAAATGAAAGGTTTTCGCTATTCATTGCAACATAACGCGCAAGAGGAACGGTGAGGTCATAACGCATACAAATGTCAGTGTCGCCTTTTTTGAAGTGATAAAGTTCTTTGTCAATTTCACCGCCACTCTTTGCAAGCAGGATTTCACTTAGTTCCAAAACAGGTGTGTCAATAGGAACAAAACAATTCCTTTTGAACACATTTTTGATTTTATCCATCATTTCATCAAACACAATCTGCTTGTCAGGCGTAAGTTCCATAAAACCCGACAATTTTCGTGGTGTAACCAGTCTATCTTTGCTCATAAAATCTCCTTACTG
>CAOJNR010000046.1 GCA_948439925.1 uncultured Clostridia bacterium | reverse complement strand
TGCCGTGGATAACACGGAGGAAGGTGGGGATGACGTCAAATCATCATGCCCCTTACGTCTTGGGCTACACACGTGCTACAATGGCTATTACAAAGAGCAGCGAGCTGGTAACAGTAAGCGAATCTCAAAAAGATAGTCTCAGTTCGGACTGTGGGCTGCAACCCGCCCACACGAAGTCGGAGTTGCTAGTAATCCCGAATCAGAATGTCGGGGTGAATGCGTTCCCGGGTCTTGTACACACCGCCTGTCACGCCATGGGAGTTGGGGGGACCCAAAGTCGGTGAGCTAACCCGCAAGGGAGGCAGCCGCCTAAGGTAAAACCAGCGACTGGGGTGAAGTCATAACAAGGTAGCGGTATCGGAAGGTGCCGCTGGATCACCTCCTTTTAAAGAGAAAAGAAGTCGATTCTACCAATTATGTAATTGATAGGAACTGTTAGTCAATAACTTTGTGAAGACTATACTATTTGATTAGAAAAAAGAAGACTGAGAAATCAGCCTTCTTTTTTCGTGTGCCCAGGGGCACTTACTAATCGAAGCATAGAAAGTGCCTAAGGCACCGAAGCATAGAAAGTGGCTAAGCCACTGCCTAAGGCACCGAAGAATAGTGAGTGGCTAAGCCACTGCCTAATGCACCGAAGCATAGTGAGTGGCTAAGCCACTGCCTAAGGCACTGTTTAAGGCACCTATTGACAAATAAAATCTTTTGTGATATAGTTAACATGAGGTTCAGATGAATAATAGTAAAAACATTTCAAACAATGTCAAATTGGGCAAGCGATTTCTTTTTGCCGTTAAGGACGGGGATTTCAAAATGGTTAAAGATTGTCTTAAACGTGGTGTCCCTATAAACTATGTTGATGAATTTGGCTATAATGCTTTGCATCACGCGATTCTTGGTCTTGGTTATAACGATATTTCTAAGGCAATTGCGATGGTGGAGTTTCTTTTGACAGAAAAAGACGTTTATGGAAAACAAATTAACATTTATCATAAAAATAATCGTGGCTATGGGGTGCTGGATTTTCAAAACTTTTTTGTTGGCGCCGAGCAACCCATCACATTTAATGATTTCAACAAAAGATTGAACATTTTGGAATTCTTTCTTGAGCAAGGCGTTGAATTGAATATTTTGGATAAAACAATACCGCAAGATAAACTGATGGAAGATAATTTTATAGAAATGCTTAAACTGACCAAAACCGGAAACAAACTTGTCAAGGTTAGCAAAAGCACTAAAGAATTTTTCAATCTTAAAGCCAGTGATTTTTGTAATCCAAATAGAGCAAGGAATTATCTTAATGTGGCAACGATTGGATTTAGAAAAAGAAGAATTCAAGCCATGCAGGAAAATAACTGCATTTATAATTCTTTTTTGAAATAAATGAAATAAAATCCGAATTTTAATATTGATGCAGACAATCATATTGCTCTTTATTTATACAGAAAAATGGTTTTTATAAAAAGCGACATGAGTGTTGTTGAAAATGAGGTCGAGGCTTTTGTTTTAGGGGCAAAAACAAAACTTGGAATGGAAATTGAAAATATGAAATATGGCAAAAAACTGTATGTCTTCAAAACAGATATGCCATTTGCGGTTGATAAAAAGTCTTTGCAGAAATATGCGCAAGTTATATTTGCGAATGAAGATTTGATAGTGGATTAATTAAAAAAGACTGAGAATTCAGTCTTTTTTTTAATCTAACACGTTAAGCAATTAAAAATATTTTTTAACTTAAAAAAATAACGCGACGCAAGCAAATTTTTAACTAGATTTCTTGTTTATATAAATTTTTGTAATCTGTGTAGGTCTTTAAAAGTTCAGCGTGAGTTCCGTTTGCAACGATTGATCCATTTTTTATGTAGTATATCTGGTCAGCGTCAACGATTGTGCTAAGACGATGTGCAACAATAATAACTGTTTTACTTTTTCCAATTCCATCTATGACTTTTTTGATTTTTCCTTGATTTTCGTTATCAAGTGCGCTTGTAGCTTCATCAAAAATCAGAACATGGCTGTCTTTTAATAGCGCTCTTGCGATTGCAAGCCGTTGTTTTTGTCCACCAGATAGTATAGTTCCATTTTCACCTAAGATAGTGTCGAAGCCATCAACTAAGGTGTTTATAAAATCATAAATTTGTGCTTTTTTGCAGACAGAAAAAAGTTCTTTTTCTGTTGCATCTGGTTTGATTATTTTTAAATTATCTCTAATTTTTCAAGAGTGTCATCGACCTTATTTAAAATGTTGTCTTGGATGTTATAATTTTTAACCTCACGCGAGCCAACTATAAGTTCGTTTACAAGACCTGTATTTGAAACAAGATCTTTTTTATATTTTTTATAATCGCGGTATCTGACTTTCATGCGATATGTGTTTAGGAAAGCGATAATCGCAATTTCTAAAAGACAGTATAAACCAAGATGAAAATTTGTGACAAAAATGTAAATCAAAATGGCAAGTTTAGAAAAAATTGTTGAACTTACGTCTATAATGTTTGTATAAGTGGACGAAAGTGAAGCTGTATCGTTTGTTATAACTTGAATAAGTTTTCCGCTTCCGTATCTATCGTAGTTTTTGGTTTTAAGCATCATTGCAGACTGGGTGAGATTGTATCGAATATTTCTTGTGACTTTATGTTGCAATTTTGCAGAGAAAAATCCCCAACTTGAAATAAAAGAGATGTATACGCCTATTTCCATAATCAAAACTAAAATTGTATATATCAGCATTTGCTTAGAATTATTAAGAGTGAAAGCATTTAATAGGCGTTCAGTGAAATATGGCTTAATTGCTGAAAATATTCCAGCAAGAAGAAGACCGATAATAATTATACTTACCATTCCTTTATATGGTTTAAGATATCGTAATGAGCGTAAAAAATAATGGTTCTTTTGTTTTTCATAGACCATTATTTTATAAAAAAATGTTTTACTTTTTTTTATGGGGCCTAAAAAAATGTTTTATTTTGTCAATCTTTCCACATCAATATCGATAATTTTCTCATTTTTAATTTCAAAAATGAGCTTTTGTAGGCCTTCGCCAGAGTGGAAACAAAATTGGTTGTCGGAAACAGGGAAAAAGTAGTCAAGCTTGCCAAAAAAATCTTTAAGTTTGTCAATGTCAATTTCAAGTGAGTTTGCAAGATAGTTTTTTGCAAGTTCAAAGTTTTCTGCCTTTACTGCTTCCAAGAATACAAAAGGAATAATGCGGTCACAAGTTGAAAGCTTTGGTTTGTCGTCAAAACTATATGAAAAAGAAGAGTTTTTCTTTTTCAGTCCTTCGCGTTCAAGGCTAAGTGTGTAGGTTACCTTTTGACCAGCATAGTCATTAAGGTTTTGTGTGAGAATGAAAGCGTCATTTTTTATCTCAACTTTGTCAGCTTTGAAAGATTTTGCCTTGCCATTTTTTTTGTTGAAGGCAACAATGAGGTGTTTGTTATGGTCATACAAATGTGCCAGCATTATGTCATATTTTTGATAACAATCAAAGTTATCAAAAGTGCCAGTTATAACTTTGCGCTTAAAGTTTGACGAAAAAAATGTGACACTGTCATTTTCGATTTCAATATGGCTTGAAGCATTTGTGCCAAAAGTCACAACTTGTGCATTTTCGCTTTTGATGCCGTCTATGAGATAGATTATCACTTCATCTTCATTTTCAACAGTTGAAAAATATGGACTGTCTTTCAGTCTGTCAAACTCTATATTGAAAGAAAACTTGTCAGTTTTTCCAACAGGATAAACCGACACTTTCTTTTCGCCTTCAATTATCAAGGTGCAGTTTTTGTCCAGCCCAAGAGTTTGATTCTGTGATTTGATAACGCATGGATATGCTGTGATTATTTTATACTTTTTCATAATATAATTTATGGTATAAGTTTTTTTAAAAGACCTATTATAACGCTAAAATATGTCGAAAGACTTGTTTTGCTATAAATATTTTCAGTTTTTTATTGTTTAAGAAAACTTTTTAGGGCAATCATTGTTTCATGAGGAGGAAAACATGCAAAAAGGAAGTTGGTCAAGCGAAGAGGTGATTTCTCTTTTCAGTGCGGTAGAAGAGGCAAAGGACAAAAATATTTCACTTAAATTTGCCTTTATTGAGCATGCGAAAAAGTATTCTCGTCAGCCTAACAGTGTGAGAAATTATTATTATCACGAGGTTGACAATCTATATAAAGATAAAGCACGCAAAAAAGAACTGGGAATAGATTTAGAAAAGCATAAGAAGTCTTCCATAAGATATTTTTCACAGGAACAAGAAAGTGAACTTATGAAAAAGATTGAAGAACTTGTCAATCAAGGAAACTCGGTGCGCAAGGCTTGTTTTACTCTTGCAAAAGGTGATGTGGGAGAGATGCTACGCTATCAAAACAAGTATCGCAACTTTTTGGCAAAGAAAAGACCAAGTGAGAATAATATCATAAAATTCACACAGAAGAAAAAAGAAGGACTCAGTGAAAGTGATTTAAATTCTCTTTTTTTAGGACTGGTCAGGCTGGTCAAAAAATCTGCGATAGAAGAGGTTAATGAAAAGTTTAGAGAGGAAAAGGAAAATGCTAACTCACTTCTCAGACAAGCGCTTATCGACCTTGGCAAAAAAGAGCGCGAGATTTTATCGCTCAAAGATAGTTTTTTGAAACTTAAAAAAGAAAATGAAACGCTTATCAAGTCAATGATGGTCAAATCAAACGATAAGACGAATAAATTAAGTGAAAAACTTAAAAACAAGCGTGATAAAGTGGATGATAAAACAGGCGGATGAAAATCTGTCTTTTTTGTTATAATTTAATGTAATTTAAAATTAAAAACAAATTTGAGTATATTGCTTTCAAAGACTTTTTTTTTGAGCGCGCTTGTGATAAAATTAAAGTATGAAACTGAACTTATTTAAGTCTTCAACGCTTTTGTCAGCAACTAAGAGCATGCTCAAAAGCATAGATTGCAGTGATATTGAAATCGAGCACATTATCGTTGTTCCCGATAGGTTTTCCTTGCAAGCTGAAAAACTTGTTTTTGACATGACGGATAAGGAAAGTGTTTTCAATATTTCAGTCAAGGGGTTGTCTTCTCTTGCCAGCCACTATTTGACTGAGCTTGGCAAAGATAGCGAAGTGCTTAGTAGCGCCGAAGCTCTTCTTCTCACTGAAAAAGCGATGGAGAATAAAAAAGATGACCTTGTTTCCTTTAAGAAAAATAATATAAATTTTGTATATGAAGTTCAAAAAGCAATAGCGCAGTTCAAAAGTTGTAAGCTTTCTCCTGACGACCTTGATGGAAAGATTAAACTTGTTTCCAGCAAGAATAAATTTCACGACCTTGCTATTATTTATCGAGAATATCAAACTCTGCTTGGCCAAAGGCTTGACCAAAACACAAGATTGGAACTTTTCACAAACATAATTCCCCAACTTGATTTGTCACGCATAAATTTTTATTTTGCAGGTTTTGACGCATTCACAGCTGAGGTTTTCAGCCTTATAAAAGCACTTATTCAAAATGCTCAAAGCGTGAATATTTCAGCCACTCAAAGCATAAGCCACGGCAATGATTATATATATGAAAAAGATATACAAGAGAAACTTCAAAAACTTGCATCAGAGTGCGGAATTGTTGTTAATGATATCAATGAAGATGGACTTTTGAATGATGAGCAAGAAGCAGTTGTCAAAAACTTGTATTCGGGCACAATTTTCAAACAAGAAACCAAAGATGGTTATTTTCTTCCTCTGATGTCTTCAAATAAGCAAGAAGAGGTAAGTGCTGTTGCCAAAATAATTCACAAAAAAGTTATGGACGGTGCGAAGTATCGTGATTTTACCGTGGCTTGTTCAAGCGTCGATAAGTATGCTTTTATGATTGAACGTATTTTCGGCGAACTTGACATTCCATACTTTATCGACAAGCCAATCACAGCAGACAAAACTATGCTTGCACAGATTATATTCAAATTTTTTGATGTGGTTTTGTCAGGCTATTCGATTGAAAACATTTTGGGACTTGTTTCAAGTGATTTAATCACTCTTGAAAATAAAAGCGTTATTATTTCCGATATTGAAAGATTGAACATTGATGGAAAAGGCAAATTTAAAAAATATCTCCATTCAAGACTTGGTGAGGTTGAAAACGTTTTGGATGAAATAAGCACTTCAAAAACTGTGAATGAGTATGTCAAAGTTGTGGATAGAATTTTATTATTGTGCCAAGAAAATTTTGCTCTTGCGCAAGAATATTGTGAAAAAAATGGTCATTTGAAAGAAAAAAATATCAACTCGCAGGCAAGAGAAATAATTATGGATGCATGCACAAGCATTCTCAATTTTGACAAGGAAATATCCCTTAAAGAATTTTCCAAAAAACTTCAACTGATTTTGTCTTTCAAAGAAGTTTTTTCTGTGCCTACTTTTGTTGATGGTGTTAATGTTGGAGATGCCACAAATTCTTATTTCGGTGACTGCAAAACACTTTTCGTTCTTGGTTGTGAGGCATTGCCTATAACTGTCAGCGACAGCGGTCTTATAAGTGATGATGACATAGAAAGCGCGCAGTTTGGAGCAAGAATTCAGCCAAGCATACGCATGATTAACAGACGAAACAGATTCAAACTTTTCTGTCTGCTGACAAGTGCGAGTGATAAACTTATCACCAGCTATCTCACAATAAACGATGAGGGCAAAAAATGTGAAAGACCGCTTTTTGTGGACGGGCTAATAAAAATATTTGGTGCGAGAGAACTTCATTCAAGCATATTATCTGACCTTGGAAGTGGCAATAAGGAAATTTTTTTGTCGGCGCTTGGAAACAAGAAATCAGCACTCAGAAGCTTGGCGAGGTTCTATCGTTCTGGAAAAATTGACAATGGCTATGTTGCGTCGCTTTCCAAGGTTTTGAATCCTGACTATCAAAGTTTTGATCTTGATAGGCAAAATTTCTTTGGTGATTGCGACAAAACATTTTTCCCAAAAGGCTACACAAAAGTTACACAGCTTGAAAATTATTTTGCATGTCCGTTCAAGCATTTCGTGCGATATGGCCTTAAACTTAGAGAAAAGGAAAATCCTGAGTTTGACGCACGAGATATTGGAAATGTATGTCACGAAATGGCCGATCTTTTTGTTAAGAAATATAAAAATGAAATGGAAAATCTCAACAGCATGCAAGTGCATGACTTTATTCAAAAGAACGTCAATTATGTTTTGAAAGATTTGGATCTTATTGACAAACTTAATGCGCAAAGTGACAGTCAAACGCTTATGACATTGCTCAGTTTTCAGTGCTATTGCACACTGTCGAGAATTTTAATAGAATTCTCTGCGTCAAGCTTTGAGTTTTATGACACTGAAATGGAAATCAAAGATTTGTTTTTAAATTACAAAAACAATAAGATAAGGCTTGTTGGCAAAGTGGACAGAGTTGATGTTGCAGGTGACTATTTCAGAATAATTGATTATAAAACTGGTCATGTTGGTGGAATTATCAAAGATCTATACTATGGTGACAAACTTCAACTTTTCCTCTATCAACGCGCTGTTAAAAAAGTGTTAAATAAAACAAGTGCTGGAACTTTCTATTTTGATTCCAAGTGGGATTATTCAGCCGAGGATGAAGATAACTGCATTCTCAAAGGTATGCTTTCAAATGATGAAGAAGCACTCGATTTGTTTGATAAAAACATTGAGCAAAAGGTTAAAAGTGACATCGTGGGAATTTCTTTGTCACAAGCGAAAAAGAAAACAAGCAAGTATGTTGGGCTGTCTATCAGCAAAAAACCACTTTCAGTTTATGAAGATTATGCTGTGCTTGTTGGAAATAAAGCACTTGATGAAATTGGCAGGGGATATATTGCACCAAAGCCAGACGAAGATGCTTGCAATGGTTGCAAGTTTTTGGGGATTTGTCTGCATGGCAAAGAAAAAGGTTACCGCAAGAAAAGGCGAGTTGGCCAAGATGAGATTACAAGTTTAGGAGGAGTTAATGGCGAAAGCGACAGCTGAGCAACAGAGGGTTCTTGACAGCAAAAAGAAAAACTTAATAGTCAGTGCCTCAGCAGGCAGTGGCAAGACTTTTGTTTTGATTGAATACATAACAAATCTTGTTTGCAAACTTAATGTGCCAGTCAAACGTCTGCTTGTTTTGACCTTCACAAAGGCAAGTGCCAGTG
>CAOJNR010000045.1 GCA_948439925.1 uncultured Clostridia bacterium | reverse complement strand
AATTTTCACTGGTTTTTTTGATATCGTTTATATTGATTTTATTTTTCTTTATTAAGTAAGGTATGACCCAGTTTATATCACAATATTTTTTATCTTCAACACAGCAATAAGGAAAATTGTATTCTAATAAATTAAATTTTTCTTTTATACTTCCAATAAAATCATCAAAAACTTTTTCATTGTTTGTTTCTTTTATTTTTATATTTTTTAAATCTGTTGAAATTTCAACTTTATCTTTAAATATATCACTTCCTTTAATTTTTGATATTTCGTTTTTACTTAATAAATAAATTTTTCTTTGATTTGTTTCACTTAATTGATTTTCAATCAAAATATACACAACTACAAAATCTGTTTCTGTTTTATCAGAAATCATTTTCGCCAAATCTTCATTACTTATATTTATATTTCTATAATTTTCTATGTTAAAATTTTCCATCATTTTATCCCCCCTTTTGTATCCACAAAAAGTATATCACAAATGGGAATATATTTCAATAGGTAAAATTAAAAAAATTAATTTGCAAAAAGTTATCCACATTTGCCTTGACTTTTAAATTTTAAGTTTGTATAATCAATTTGTAAACTTAAATTAAGGTAGGATAAAATGCAAGATTTAAATTCTTTATGGCAAGCAGTGCTTGAAAAACTTGAAATAACAGTTTCTAATGTGTCATTTGTTATGTGGTTTAAGCCACTTAAAGTTATTGATTTTGTGGAAAATAAGACACTTATTATATCAACAAACTCAGTTTCAGCCAAAAATCAAATTTTAAGAAATTATATGGATAAACTTAAAGAGGCAACCGTTGATATATTTGGTGAAAATATAGAAATTGAAGTTCTCGACCAAAATGAAGAAATCGAATATATCAAAAAGCACGGCGAAAAGAACACAGAAAAAGAAGTTGAACTCGCCAAAAATCCATTTAACAGCAAATACACCTTTGACAATTTCGTTGTTGGCAAGTCGAACCAGTTTGTTTATGCGGCAGCACGTGCAGTGGCAGAACATCCGGGTGAAAAGTTCAATCCTCTCTTTATTTATGGTGGAGTTGGACTTGGCAAAACTCACATTTTGCACGCAATAGGAAACTATTTAAGGGAATATAATCCAAACCTCAAAGTTATGTATGTCACATGCGAGCAATTTGCAAATGCCTATATCGAAAGTTTAGGCTCACAATCAAAAACAAAAGCAACTCTTGAATTTAGAGCAAAATATCGCAATCTTGATGTTTTAATGGTTGATGATATTCAATTTATTTCAAAGAAGACTTCAACACAGGAAGAATTTTTCCACACTTTCAACGAACTATTTCAAAACAATAAACAAATCATTATTTCATCAGACCGACCTCCAAAAGATATTGAAACGCTCGCAGATAGACTTAAATCACGTTTCACTTGCGGTTTAACACAAGATATTCAAGCACCCGATTTTGAAACAAAAGTTGCAATTTTGCGTAAAAAGTGCCAACTTGAAAAATATGTTATTGATGATGATGTGATTGATTATATTGCCGACAAAGCAGACACAAACATTCGTGAACTTGAAGGTATGCTTTCAAAGGTATATTTCCTTGCAAACCTTCTTGGAAAGCGCTCAGCAACCATGGAAGAGGCAAAAGGTGCACTTGAAAGTTTGGTGGAAGAAGAAAAAAATCAAGGTATAACTGCTGACGAAATTATTGACACTGTTTGCTCATATTTCGACATAACAAAGAACGATATAATTGGCAAAAAGAAGTCAAAAGAAGTTGTTGAACCACGTATGATTGCTATTTATCTTATCAGTGAAATTATTGAAATGCCACTTGTTTCAATCGGAAAAATTTTCGGTGGACGAGATCACACAACAATTATGCACAGTCGTGACAAAATTTCTGACCAGATTAAATCTTCACAAAAAACAAGAACACTTGTTTCAGAAATTCGCAAAATGTTGAAAGGTGGATAAGTGAGAAAGTTTGTCCACAAGTTATCCACATTTTTAAAACACAATATATTGTGTGCATTATGCACTTTTTAAGGCTAAAATATGCCACCCCTAGTAGCAGACGAAGTCTGTCAACATTTCCACATTTACTATTATTAGTGCTATTATTTAATAAATTAAAATATAAATTATTTAATATTTTTGCGCGCGAAAAGAAAAATTTTAGTAATAAAAATATCTTTTGAAAAAGGCTGAATAACGCTTGTAAAATTATTATCAATGTGATAAAATTATAAGGTGAGAAAAAGGAGAAATTTATGATCGTCGTATGTCAAGGACTTGAACTTTCAGATTCACTTTTGAAAGTTAGTAAAGCTATTTCAAATAAAATAACAAATCCAATTTTGGAAGGAATTAAACTAATTGCTGAGGATGGAACACTCACAATGAGCGCAACCGATACAGAGCTTTCTATTGAGAAAAAAATAAAAGCTGAGGTTAAGGTTGAAGGTGAAACAGTTGTTCCTGGAAGATTTATAACTGAATTTGTTAAAAAACTTACGAACAGCGAAATTGAACTTGAACTTAATGAAAAAAATCAGCTCATTATCCGCTATGAAGACAGCGAAAGTATTATTCAGTGCTATAACCCTATTGAATATCCAGGTTTCAAAAAAATCCAATCAAATGAGTTTTTTGGAATAAGCAAGAAAGATTTTAAATCAGCCGTTTCAAAATCAATATTCTCTGTTGCAATCGATGATTCAAGACCAATTCTTAAAGGTGTGCTTTTTGATATAAATAATAAAGAACTTAATGTTGTTGCTCTTGATGGATATAGACTTGCAAGAGTTAAGAAAAATATAACATCAAGCATTAAAAAATCTATTGTTGTGCCATCAAGAAGTTTAAGCGAACTTTCAAAGCTCATTGATGATAGTGATGATATAATAAATATCTACATTGATGAATACACAATTATGGTTGACCTTGGCGACACAAAAGTTACATCAAGACTTTTGGAAGGAGATTATATAAACTACAAACAAATTATTCCAGTTAACTATGAAACATTTGTGATTATCAATAAAGAACAATTTGTTGAATCACTTGAAAGAGCAACTCTTCTTTCAAAAACTTCCACAAATAACTTTGTTAAGTTTGATATAAAAGAAAATAATCTCTTAATAACTTCAAATTCAGAACTTGGAAATATCAAAGAGAATATTCCAGTGACTGTAAGTGGAAAAGACCTTATCATTTCTTTCAATCCAAGATATTTTCTTGAAAGCCTTAGAGTTAACACAAACGAATTTATTAAGATTTGTTTCAATAAATCTTCAACTCCATGCGTTATTGTCCCAACAGAAGAAGATGAATTCTTATATCTTATCTTACCAGTTCGTGTAATTGGATAAGTGTCTTAGACACTTTTTAAATATAAAAATTATTTTAAATAAAAAATATAATTTAAAATTTCAAATGTGTTAAAAAACAAAAGACATCAAATTCATGATGTCTTTTATATTGTTTTTTAATCAAATTCAATAAAACGGTGCGTTTTTTGTGAAAAATAAATATAAAATTATTTAATTTTTTCATATCAATTATTAAGTGCTTAAAGCACCATTGGTTGAACCAAAACCTTTTTCTTTGCGCTCTGATGAAAATTTAAGTAATTCTTCATAAGCTATTTCTTCCACTTGCATTTTTTCTACTCTATGAATTATTCCTTGCGCAATAGCTTTGCTAGTTGAATAAAATAAATATTTTCCTTTAAGTTTTTCAACTTTACATAATGCATCTTCTGAAATGTTTGAGATATAAATTGGGAAATTATTGCCATTATAAATTGCAGTTTTAATTTCTCCACGATAGCCACTGTCAATAACGCCAGCACTTCGCTTTATACCCTTAACACCAGTGCTTGAACGCTCTTCAATTTGCATATAAAAATTTTTATCACAAGCCCAAGCAATTCCTGTTGGAACAAGCTTTGTTTCATTTGGTTCAATTTTTATGTAGTCTTCACTGAAACATGCAAAGATATCATAACCAGCATTTTCGTCTAACTTACTTGGCAATATTGCCTTTTCATTAAGTTTTGAAAAATATATTTTTCTTTTATTAAACATAAATTCCTCCTATTTCAATTATATCACATCATTAAATATAAACAAAAAAAGATAAGAGATTTTCTTATCTTTAATTCAATTTCTCTATCAAGTTCTTAATCTATTGAAAAACCTTCTTTACTATGCACATTTACCATTGAAATAGGAAAGCATTTTTGGCAAAGTTTACTTCCATTTTCAAGAATTGTAACAAGTTTTTTATTTGAAAAAATCATCTGGAAGTTTTCTTTCTTTAAGTCACGAAATGGAAGATTTCCATATCTGATTTTTAAAATATTTTTATTTTCATCAGTTTCGCTTTTTGTTTTGCAAAATCCAATTCCACATAATGTTTCTGAAACAGAAGCTTTGATAGTTTCAACAGGTTGTGTTGAAATATCTTTATAATAGTAGTTAATTTTATTGACTCTATGAACAACCTTTCCTGATGTTTTATTTGTGATTTTAACATAGACATTTTTTACGTTCATTATTTTTAATTCTCCTTTTTGCCAGATAATTATAACACTTTTAAAATAAAAGTCAATATTAAAATATATGAATTTTTTTTAAATTCGACAAAGGTATTTTAAAAATATTCAATTTGTGATTGACAAACGGCTTTTATTTATTTATAATAAAATAGTTACATTAGTTTAAGGAGGCAGTCTATCATGAAAAGAACATATCAACCAAAGAAAAGACAAAGAAGCAAAGTTCATGGTTTCAGAGAAAGAATGAGAACCACTGGCGGAAGAAATGTTTTGAAAAGAAGAAGAAATCGTGGAAGAAAAAAACTCTCTGCTTAAAACAAAAGAAAGGGTTGACCATAGGCTTAGAAAAAACAAACACTTTGGATATATCTACAAAAAAGGAAAAAGAAAATCCACAAAAAACTTAACTTTATTTATTGTGCCATCAAGGTTTAAAACCTATAAGATTGGCTTTTCAGTGAGTAAGAAACAAGGTAAAGCGAACAAACGAAACAAGCTCAAAAGAAGACTTAAAGAAATTGTCAGAGTGAATAACCTGCCAAAAAATAATTTTAATTATGTTATTCTTGCAAGAGATGGAGCTTGTGAACTTGAATTTGACGAACTTTTAAGACAAGTGAGAGAACTTTTTAAATGAAAAAATTAAGAAAAGTTTTTTCTTTTATTGTAAGTCTTCCTATATATCTATATAAGTTTGTTATTTCTCCATTTTTACCTCATGTTTGTAGGTTTAGTCCAACTTGCTCAAATTATTGCATTGAAGCAATAAAAGAGTTCGGGTTGATTAAAGGTGGAATAATTGGATTTAAAAGAATTTGCAGATGCACACCAAACAATAAGCATTATGGTTATGACCCATTGCCAATAAATATTAAAGGAGAAGGCAAATGGCTATTTTAAGCACCCTACTTTCTATGAGCGAGCCGTCAGGTATGTGGGTTAGCATAATTAGAGCGTTTGAAGGTTTCACAAATAACTATGTTTTGGCAGTTATACTTTTAACTGTTATCATAAGACTTATTTGGGCACCAATCGACACTTTAAACAGGCGCATATCACTCAAAATGAGTGAACAACAGGCAAAAATGAAACCTGAGCTTGATCGCATAAACAAAAAGTATGCGAATGACCCAAGAATGCTCAAACAAAAACAAAACGAAATTTATCAAAAGAATAATTCCAAAAGTATGGGAAGTTGCGCATTTATGTTTCTCTTCCTTGCACTCAACTTGGTAGTTTTCTTCACATTGTTTTCAGGTCTTAACGCAATGGCGTCATACAAAATTTATTCTTCATATGAAGAACTTAAATTTGACTATGCCAACAGTTTAGTTCTAGCAAATCAATACACAAATTCGCTGACCGAAAACTTGGAAACTTTTGAAGATTATGAAAATCTATATTTCAAACGTTTCACAGAAGGCGAAGGTGAAAGTGCGGTTGAATACATAGGCTTATTTAAAAAAGATAACGATGAAGAGCTTGCGCGAAAAGAGTTTTTGAAGGACTTTTCAAGCAAGAGAACAACAGTCAATGAGGCAGGCGAAACAGTTGAAGTCACTGACAGCACAAATGTGAACTTAACAAAGATATTAAAACTGTTTTATCCAGAAAATCTTGAAGAAGACGGCAAAGTTGTTGCAACAAAGGTTGTGACAAACGAGAATGGCGAAGAAGTGACTGAAAATATCTATTTTGGTCAAGCGTTCAAAGTGCCAGCAATTAACTTTGTGTCAGAGAAATATCAAGAAACTAAGGAAAGTTTCCTTTGGATAGCTAATATTTGGATAGCTGACTCACCTTTTGAAAATTCAGTGTTCAGTTATGACACATTCAAAGGTAGAGTTGGAAGCGGAAATATTGAAGAAGGCGAAGAACTTATTTACAATTCTTTCATGTCTGAAATTCGAGAGAATGAAGGCAGAGTTAATGGATATTTGATTTTACCACTCTTATGCATACTTTCATCATTCCTTTCTATGTGGCTTTCAACCAGAAAGAAGAAAGGTCAAGAAGTGCCAGCACAAGCAGGCGGAAAGTTTATGAAATTTATTATGCCAATCATATTCGGAATTTTCGCATTGTTCTACAACAGTGTTTTCGCAATCTATATGTTTGTGAGCCAGATTATAAGTGCACTGCTTATTCCACTTCAAAACTTAATTATTTCTAAGTGGAATGATCGCACAAAAAAGAAAGAAGAAGCAAAAGTTGAAGTTGTTGACTACTCACGCAAATTCTAACGCATTATGCGTTAATTATCTAAAAGTTTAGTTTAAAATTTAGATTAAATTCGTTCAAGTGCTTTAAGCACATATTATCTAAATATTTTAATCTAAAAACAGATTAAATACGTTCAAGTGCTTTAAGCACATATTATCTAAAAGTTAAGTTTAAAATTAAACAAAATCGTGCCTAAGCACAAAAAAATAATTGGAGGGATCATGTTACAAGCGGAAGGAACAGGAAAAACAATCGAGAAAGCAATCGAAAATGCACTTTTGGAGCTTAAAGCGCCAAGAGAAGATGTTGACATCAAAATCTTGAACGAAGGTGGACTTTTCAAGAAAGCCAAAGTTCTTGTGTCAATAAGCAAGGATGTTGAGGAAAAATATCAAGCCAAAAGCAAGAAAAAGGCAGAAGTTAAAGTTGAAGTCAAAGAAGAAAAAGTTGCTGAAACAAAAACTGGGAAACCTCAGGAAAAGGAAATAAAGAAAGAGGTTAAGGCTGAGGCGAAGAAAGAAAAGAAAGAAGAAAAGGCAGAAATTAAAGAAGAGAAAAAAGCCGAAAAAACCAAAAAGGAAAACAAATATGTTGAACCTAAGGAATTTTTGGAAGGATTCTTCAAAGCGCTCGATAAAGAAATTTCAATCGAAATTATTGAAGATGAGCAGACAATCACCTATTCTGTTGATGGTGAAAATATGGGTGAAATTATTGGAAGAAGAGGCGAATGTTTCTATGCGATTTCAAACATTATGAAAACTCTCACACCAAAACAGGATAAACGCATACTTCTCGATATTTCAAACTACAAAGAAAAGCGTGAAGAAAGCCTGTCTTCAACTGCAAGAAGAATTGCAAACAAGGTTGCCAAGTCTGGAAGATACTATAAGCTTGAACCAATGAATGCATCTGAGAGAAGAGTTATCCACACTGCCCTTCAAAATGACGACAGAGTGACAACACTCAGCAAAGGCAGTGAGCCAAGACGTTATGTTATTATTTTCCCAAAGGAATATAAAGAATAAGTGTTTTAAAAACCTGATAATAAAACAAAGTTACAACGAACCTAATTCTTATTTTAAATTAAATAAAAAGACCTAATAAAATTAGGTCTTTTTTAGTTGTTTATTATTTTACAACAAGTTTTCTTCTTTATGAATTAGATTGCACTTGTCTTGGTCAAGCATGTTTTTGCCATTAGGATAAGTCACGCGCATTGTTTTGGCAAAGGTATATTCATGATTTTTTGAAAAGATATATTTATGAGGTCTTGCTTCCATATGAATATTATTATAAAAGCCTGGCTTATGCGTCCATATTCCACTCTTTTCTTCGCGCAAAACATGATAATCACTGCCATACTCATCAGTGTAGATTGCAATCTTGTTTGAACGTTCATCCATAATATCATCAATGCGACAAGGATAAACTTCCAGATCGTAAAGTGACATAACATATTT
>CAOJNR010000044.1 GCA_948439925.1 uncultured Clostridia bacterium | reverse complement strand
GAATAAGACTGTTGCGTTTTAGCACATCAACATCAAAAATCTCAGCATGGGTTGCCCACAAAAGCTCTGTGTTAAACACCACCCCGTCAATATCAACACCAATTTTCATAATTTCTCCTTCGCTCACTTTTTCTTTGCCAAAATGTAACTTTGGTCAATCTTTTCATAAATCTCTTTCAAGTCAACCTTTCCATCTAGGCAAATCGTTACCCAATTTTTCTTGTTCATGTGATATGCTGGAAAATATTTCTCATTATCCACAAGCCTTACTATATCCTCGCTTTTCATGCGCAGAATAATGATTTCAACTTTTTCATCACTTTCAATCCCAAGTTTTCTTTTTGAAAGTGTGACCAAAAGTCCATACCATTTGCGATTGTCTTCGCGACGCCAAATTGCATTATTGTCAAACTTTTCCCATAAAAATTCAAGTTCGTCGTTATATTTAGACTTAACATAATTTATGACCTGCTTTGATTGATCACTTTTAAAAATCTCAGTTTTAAAACATTTTTTTGCAATCTCTTCCAGCACTTTATTATATTCTTGTCTAACCTCTCCAACAAACTTGCCAGCCACACCTTCAACCAAGAAAAGAGTGTAGGGCTCATTATTCTCAATGTCAAATATCTTTGTTTTTATTTCATTATTTTCAATAGTGACAATCATTTTCATCTGACCACTTAAAATATTTGTGGAATATTCATATCTATCGCCATATTTTATAAATCCAAAATTTTCAAGCTTTGCATAGTCAACTGACTTATTTTTAAAAACTTGTTTTAAAATATCATCCATTTTAAAAATCCAACTTTAAACGACTTTTCTAGGTAATATTATATCACACATAGCCAGTTTTTTCAAAATTTATTTTATGTTTATAACATTTTTAGTTTAAATGGAAGTATGTTGCAATAAATTATAAAAATCTCTTCTTATTTGATCTTTCATTTTTATTTAAAAAACATATGCAAATTGCATAAGTTTTTTAATCGCGCCTATTGACAAAAGTGGAACTTTATTGTAAAATTTAAGTATGATAAAAAATAAGAAGAGATATAAAGTTGCAACCTTCCTCACAGAGCTGGGGATAATTTTTGTTTTAATTCTTAATGGCGCTGGTTGCTCAAAAACAAAATCCAAGCCAAATGTCACTCCAACTGAGCCTGTCAAACCACCTTCACACCTTGTTGATGTGATTCGAATCCCCGACATAGTTGATTCACAAGCTCGCCTTGAAAAAATTTTTGGTGGAACTGATAAAATTTATATTTCAGCAAATGGAATTGCACGCCGAGCTTATTATAAAGACGCTCCAACAAAAGTTAATATTTGCTTCCAGCCAACCTTTACGCAAAAGCTCATTCTTGAAGATGTTATTGAAGAATACAATGAAATTTTTAAAGTTGTCAACCCAAACTATCAGTTCGTGTTAAACTATTCGCCAATAAAAGATGACATTGAGAATGATAAATATGCAATAGATGTTTATATAAGTGATGAACTTGATTCCAGCAAAGGCGGACTAACGAAAAATAGTTTTGAAGATACCGACAAGGGTTTTAGTCTTTTTGAGTATGTGAATAGTTCCATCCTAATCAACTCAACGTTTGCAAATGATGGCAGAAAATTTGCAAATGTTTTCAGACATGAGTTTATGCATACTTTTGGTTGCGGTGATGCATATTTGAACGAAAATGCAACAAAAGAAACAATTATGCAATCAGCTTCAAACGCTATGGTTGGATTATATGAAAATGATGTTGCCTTTTTGGACGCTTTATACAGATCACCAACAAACAGTATGACAGATGATGAGATTCAAGACTTTATTGACCACTATGATGACCATGACGAAAAATATGGACTTAAAAACACAATTTTAAAAATTTATAGAGAAAAATTCAAAGAGCTTGATTTGAACACTTTAAAAGCTTCAATTCAAAACAGCCCATACCTGCCTGCTGACATAAACAATGTTTTAAGTGGTCTTGGCAACACTCTTACGTTTGAACCTATAACTAACATTTTTGCTTTTGAAGAGCTTAAACACCGCGAGATGAAAGACGAAGAATATTCATATTTTAAAACGCCTTACATTATAGATGAAGAGTATGAATTGGAATTTGGAAACTATGAAGTTTGCAACTTTGGCGAACTTTTATTCACCAATCCAGACTCAAAAGTTAATTTTTATTATGATGATGAAATTTTATGTTATGGAAATAATAAAGATAAGTTGTTTATAAAAGTTAATGACTACGTATTGTCTTTCGATACAAATTATACATTCACAAATTCAAACAGCAAAATCAAACTCACTTTTTCAAAACTTTACAAACCAACCACACAAAGTGTTTTTGCTTACAGCAAGCAAATCCGCTCTTGGCTGAAAGAAGATCAAAATCAAATTGAAAACTCTGTTCAATAAAAGGCTTATGCAAATCGCATAAGTTTTTTTTAAATGCAAGAATAACATTAATAAAATGAAATATTGATAAAAACATATCTTATTAATATTTTTTCACCTGCCCTATTGACAAAACGCGTAATCTAAGTATAATAGAACTTGTAAGGGGGAACTATGAAAAATAATATTAATGAAATTCCGAACTCAGTTATAGTTGCAGGTGTGTTTCTATTAAAAGATTATCTTGATGACAACGGAATATTCTTTTTTAAAGAATTGGATGATGAAAAATCTTTCACAAAAGATCAGACAAACTGTATCTATACGGGAGCTATTGAAAAACAACCATTTCAATATATAACTAATTATTTTAAAGACAAGGAAAAGAATTTAAAAACATTACAAGGATTTTTTCCAGGCATGGCGAAATATGATAGTTCATATTTGGAAAAGGCAAATAAGATCAGTGGTTATGAAGCAAAGCGAGGAACTATTCATCTTTTGCAGAAACAAAGAATGTTTGAAAGTGCAACAAAATTTCTTATGGAAAACATAGAGAAATTGGCTCAATCATTTCTTGAAAGCCAAGCTCATTTCTTATCTATCATATCAAACTCATCTCATTATAACATTGAAATGAGTGACGATTTCTGCCTGGTTTATCGCACTTCTGTAAAAAATGCAAAATTTCTTTACAACAAAAACATTGAATCACATCGTGAAAACTTTGAGCCTGTTCGAAAAAAGATACTTGATGAATTTAAAAACTATCTTAAAAACAAAAATGAAAACAGTTTCGAAAACAAAAATGAAAACAATTTGGGAGAAAACTAAAAAACAAAAAATATAGCCAAGTCATCAGGCTATATTTTTTATATAAACGCAAGAATAATAGAAATGAAATCAGCGATTTCTTTTAAATCAAACACAATTTCGGGTTTTATCCAATTTAAATATCTCGTTTTGACCTACAATTTGGGCATCTTTTCTGGTCAGGTAACATTTCCGCGCCACAAAATTCGCAATAAATCTTTTTCGTGTTTATTGTTTTCTCTGCGTTGTCAGTGGGATTTGCTAAGTCACTCATTTCTTCCAAAGGTTGAGTTTTCTGACTTTGAGAGTTTCTGTCTTGAACTTTGACTTTGTTTGTAAACATAACAACAATGTAAAGCACAATTATTCCACCAAAAGCACATCCACAAACAATCATTGCAATTTTTTCACCACGTCTTTGACTTGAATATGTTGCATATTCCCCGTCTTGCTGAATTGGCATTTCGGCATAATCAAGCGGAATACTGTCCGTTTGTGAATCCATTGGGCGACCATCAACTGCAAGTTTAATTATGTCACCACGTTTAAAGTTGTTGGCCTCTTCTATCGTGTAAACACTGAAAGTGTAGCCTTCAACGCTCTCTCCATTATCCGCAATAAAGAAATATGTGATATACCATTTGTCTGCAATGGAGTTGTAATACTTGGTGATAACTGTGCCGTCAACAATCAACTCATCTGGATTTTCTTTGGCATCGGCTATCATATTTTGATAATAAATATAGTCTGCCTCAATTTCTCTGAGATATCTTTCCGATTGAGCTTTCATAATCCAAGAAGCAGCAAATCCAAAAATAGCGAAAAACAAAAACATGGCTAAAAATGAAAGAAAAACGCTTGCGCCAGCACGCACAACATATCTTGTATGCCTGTAACGAAAATGTATTGGTCTGCGAGAACTGTGACCGCCTGAACTTGAATGATGATGTGAACCACCGCCGTGCGAACCATGACTTCCGCTGTGTCCTCCATGTGAACCCGATGGCATAATTCCTCCTATTTATATGACATAAATTTTATCACTTTTCTTTTTTTCAGTCAAGTTACTGCTAGCGATAATTCGCAAAGAGATTTTTAATATAATAATTAAAAAAATCAAAACTTAATTTTTTCAATTTTAAAATCACAATAATATTCAGCCTCTTTCGCTGTAAACTTTAACACACAGTAATCTGGGTCGGTTACTCCTTTTTTATAAAAAATCCTGTCGCCAAATCGCCAAATTTTTTCTTTTGTTTCTTGGTCAGTGCAAACTTGCATCGTCCCTTTTATTGTCACGCCTTGATACTTAAATCTTCCACGTTCATAAAAATACACACAAGCCTTGTTGTTCTTTTGATATTGCTCCACTTTCTTACTTGAAGTGTTGGTGCTGAAATAAATATCGTTGCCATCAATTTCCCTTGGACAAAGCATTGCCCTTGTTACTGGGTAGCCTTGCTCATCAACTGACGAGATAAATGCCGTCTTTTGCTTTGCAATGAATTCAAATAATTTTTCTCGGGTTATCATTATTTTCTCCTGCTTTCATTATACCACAACTCTTTGTAACTGCAATCGGTTTTTATAAAAAACTTAAGCAAAATGACCGTGATTGCATTTTCTTAACACCTATGCTTTCATGTCACATTTATTTATAATCCACAACAATATATATGTTATTATAAAAATACCATTTGTTCTTCCATAATTTTTCAAACTCTTTCACTGCGACCTTGCGGTTATACAAATCTGAATTTGAAACATTTTCATTTTCTTTTATTGAATCAACCAAATATATATTCTCATTGTCATAGCCAACCGCAACAACGTAATGTGTGTCATTGCTGTTTGTAATATAGCAAATCACTGGCTTATTTTGTGCAATTCTTTGTTTTAAAGTATTAATACTTCCATGATAACCTTGCGCTTTAAATCCTTGTTTTTCAATTTCCTTGCTTATACTTTGCACTGTCATAAGCCCCAAAAACCTTTTCATTTTCGGATAAATTTCTTTGCCTGAAACATCCATCCCTAAACTACGAAGAACATATGCCGTTGAATAAGCTGAACACTCATCCTTTTCTTGATAATCAATATATGTGCCATTTGCAATAAAAAAACTCTCTGTTATATCATCCACATTTATCTTATCAGCTTTCGGTGTCAAGATGGCAATAGCAAAAATTACACTCAAAATCAAAACCAAAAGAATCAAAACGGTAATAATCACAACTTTTATTTTCGTTTTCATAAAAACATTATACCACAACTCTTTGCATTCTGTATCAGTTTTGCCCCTAAATTTTGATTTTTTGATTTAGTTTACGCATCGCAAGATATTTTTGATTTATTTTGATTATTTTTGATTTTCTCATGGAAATCAAAAAATTCCCGTCGCAAAATCAAAGTTTGATTTTGCGATTTTTATCAAAATTTTGATTATTTGGCAAAAAAATCAAAACTTTTGTGTTTTGAAAAAAGACTTATTTTGTCCATCTTTGAAATTGCAATTTTGGGCATCTCTGCATACAGTGGTATTTTTATCTCAAAACACCTGCATATTGTGTTTTCAACAATGAAAAAAGCCTTTTCAAAAAAAGACTTTTTAGTTTGTATACTTGGTGCGTCCTAAGGGATTCGAACCCCTGACCTTCTGTTCCGTAGACAGACGCTCTATCCAGCTGAGCTAAGAACGCATAATTAAGGTTTGTTTTATATATTAAGTTGTTTCGAGGAGCAGATTTATGAGAGCGTAGCTCATTAGACGAGGAAGAATTTCACAGAGGTTGTTCACAAACTCTTGTGAAGGTCTGACGAAATCGCAACAACGCTAGGTGTTATCCAGCTGAGCTATGGACGCATATAAAATTTATTAAATTGTTCAATTTGCCATTCAGCGTGATTATTATAACAAATTTTATAGCAAATGTAAACTGTTTTTTGCAAAATTTTTGAAGAAAGGTTTTAATTCAATTAAATGCAGTAAAAAAGAGAGATTTTAACTCTCTTTTTTATTTATTAATTTTAATTGAACATATCTTCAATGTTACTTGGGTCAAGATATCCACCAAAGTTTTCATTCACTTCAACTTTTTCAGTTGTTCTGACAGCATTCATTGTCATTGTTGCTGTCATTTCATATTTGAAATTTGCTTGGAATTGGTCAAGTTGATCATTTTTGAAAACAAGATAGAAAGTAACTTCGCCAGTTTCAAGTGAGTTAGCTTTGATTTCATACTTAACAGTTTCATTGTTCTCTGCTACGCGAATTGCAAGTTCATTATCGTCAAGTTTTGCTATATCCTCCAAAAAACCGCCTATAAGTTCTGCTGATGGAAGAGAAGTTGTTGGGTCGTTAGGGTTGATATCGCCCACACCATCAAACTCAGCCTTGATTTTTTGTTCTTTATCGCCGTTTTTTAAGTATGTATAAACATAGCCTTCTTTAATCCAGATATTTCCATTCATATTTTCTTCAACGGTTGTTCCCAAATAAGAAGATTTTCCATGAACAGTATAATCACAACTTGCAAGAATTTCCTCACCATAAGAAACAGCACCATTTAAAGTCATTGTGGACTTAACCTCAGCAACATTTCCTCCCTGAGATAACTTACCGCTTATATCGACAATACTAGTGAATTTCAATCCTTGAAAATCCAAGTTTCCTGCTTCTTGAACACTGTCAAAATATTGACTTGCTTCTGAATAAGTTGTTGCTTGATAGTTGCCTGATGTGTCAACTTGAACCTGACCATTTCCTCCGCAAGCGGTTAGGCCAAAAGCGCAAGGAATCATTAAAGCGCCCACTCCCAAAGTTTTTAAAGATGTTTTTACAGATTTTTTCATATTCCCTCCTTTAAATCTATAATTATTATAACAGTTTATATATATTTTTGTCAAAACTTTTGTGTGCAAATTAAAAAAAGTTGGTTTTATAAACAAAAAAAAGCCTCGATATATTATCGTGGCTTTTATCTAAAACAATGCTGAAAGAAGTCGCATAATTGCCTGCAAAATCTTGGTCAGCCATCGTTTTTTCGCAAAATATTCTTTCTCTGCCGTGATTGAATTTTCAATGTCGTTTTCAAAAATTTGATTATATTTTTGATTGAACTTGGCTGAATAAATAATTGCTGTATCTTCGAAATTAAGACCAAAAGAACGATTGTCCATATTGCAAGTTCCTATTGCGACCTTATTGTAATCAATTATCATGGCTTTACTGTGCAAAAAACCTTTATATAGATAAACTTTAACGCCAATATCAACCATTTCTTTGAGATATGAAAGCGTTGCAAGATAGACAGTTTTTTTGTCAGAAATCTTTGGCACCATTATGCGAACATCAACACCGCTTTTGACGGCAATTCGGAGCGCACTGAAAAAGACGTCATCTGGAATAAAGTAAGGCGTTTGGATATACACCCTCTTGTTTGCAGACACAATCATTTTAACAAATGCTTCCTTGATTTTCTGCACCGAACTGTCTGGACCTGAATCAATCACTTGAACAAGAGCGTCACCGCAAATTCTAGGCGATGGAAAATATCCATTTTCGAGATACAGAATTGGCGGAGTGTCATCATTTGTGCAATAGCGATAGTCATCAAGGAATATGTTTTGAAGTGGATAAACTCCGCTTCCTTCAATTCTTATATGGGTATCTCGCCAAGGCGAAAGTTTTTTGTTAAGCCCGAGATGATCCTCACGAATATTTATTCCACCTGTCCAACCATATTTTCCGTCCACCACCACAATCTTGCGGTGATTGCGATAATTCAGTTTGAGGTTAATAAGCCGGATATGAAAAAGTGGTGGGAAAAATTCACAAACTTCTCCGCCCGCTTTTTTGAGTTTTTTGAAAAAGCGTCTTGGAGTTTTTCTTGACCCGATTGAATCATAAATCAATTTAACGTCCACACCTTCGCGTGCTTTTTGGCAAAGAATATCCATTATTTCACGACCAACTTTGTCTTTTGCAAAGATATAGTATTCAATATTGATTGTCTTTTTTGCACTTAGGAGATCTTTTTTGAGGTCTTCAATTTTTTCCTTGCCGTCAGTGTATATCTTAATATCATTGGCAGGACAGGGATAAGCTCCAAAATTGTAGCACAATGTCACAAGGTCTTTGTCTG
>CAOJNR010000043.1 GCA_948439925.1 uncultured Clostridia bacterium | reverse complement strand
TTTTTTGTTTTACTATAAAAACTAAAAAGTATACATATATTCCGTTTTTTGCCAAAAGATTGATTATAAATTTCCACAAAAAACTGAAAAATTTCCTCTTATAACGACTCCACTTTTCCCAACCGATGTTGAAAGTGAACTTTCAGGACTTTCAAACACGGCAAAAGTTTTGATAGTGGTCGGCGTAAGCGTGCCTTGCGCAATAATACTCTACTTGCTTATTCGCCCAACACTATCTCGTGCAACATTATCAAAAGAGAAGAAAACTCCTTTCAAAAGAAAGAGAAAAACTGACTATTTTGAATTTGATGAAAGTGACCTTGGCTAAAACCTTACAAAACCTCTTGGCAACAAAAATCTTCTTGCTCTTGCATTAAAAACTTTCGATAAATCTGACTTATCCATTTCTCAGTTGAAAGATACTGAGATATTTTTTTGTCATCATAGCCCATAATACTGAGATTGCTTGAAAACTCACTTTCAGCACTTGCAAGTCTTCTGAAATATGTCCTCATTGAAAGGCTGTGTCTGTCTGCAATTTCTTGCGCCTTATCACCATCAACATATCTTTCAATCAAAATCTCAGCATGCTTTTGATTGCAATTTTTAAGAGCTGTTTCAGTTAAAATTTTGAGGTTTATAAGCCTAACTTTCCTGTCGCTTAGCTCAATAATTTTATCTGCAACAAACGAAACATTGTTTATTGAAAAATATGAACTTCCCATATAAACTGAGTTTAATGCACGCTTATTCACAAGCTTATCAATGGACTCCGTCATCTTCTCCAAGTTGCTATATGCAGATAATATTGTTTTACACCAAATGTAATTTGTCATGTTTCCTCCTCCGTTTACAAAAAATTATAAATTTAATAATTTTTATAGTCAATGTTTACTGCCACAATTTTTTATTCTTTTGTAAAAAATTTAACAAATATCTTCTTTTTGACTAAACTTTGCCGTCATAATAAAGTCAATTTTCTCTCTTTTTGAACAAAAAAAAACATTTTCCAACACCCTAATTTTATAAAATTGAAAAATAAAAATGCTTTATATTTAATTCACAAAAATCGCACAAAAATTTTATAAAGTTATAAAATTGCTTGAAAAATTTTTAAAAGTGTGTTAGAATGGTATAGTTGAATTTGATATCATCAACAATGGACACATGCCGAAGTGGCGGAATATCTTCGCTTTCGCTACGATGCGTCCGCCGTTTTCAACGGCTCCCTAGTGCAGACGAACGTCTGCCATTAATAGATGTAATCATTGCAACAACAATATTATCAACAAATCACACATGCCGAAGTGGCGGAATGGCAGACGCAGCAGACTCAAAATCTGCCGAGGGCAACTTCATGCGGGTTCGACTCCCGCCTTCGGCACCACAAGCCTTACGCTTGGCGATATATTTAAAATTAAAATAGTAATGAAGAGAAGTTTAAATCTAAAACTTTTCTCTTTTTTATTATAAAAAACAAACCACCCTCTTAAAAAGCCAAAAAATGTGTGCTATACTTTTTTTAGGAAAAAATATGAGCCAATTTATGACCTTTGAAGAAGTTTATAAACTTTTGAAAGATAAGGACAAAAATATGACGAAGTGCGCGACATCCCATATCAGAGAGAACAAGAAAACTGTGAGGATTTAGTTTAATAAAAAATAAAATTCAGTTCAAATCGAACTGATTTTATTTTTCTTGAATTTATGTTGTTTTATTCTATTAAAAATTTGATTTAATTCAAAAAAAACATTTTTATTACAATCAAGCAAAGTGTCGAAAAAGTGAAAACTTTTCAAACTTAATTGTATTTCATTTTGAAATCATATTTATATATGTTAAAATGAAATTGATAAAATTTGGAGGTTGATTATGAAATTCAAAATTGTGGCTGACGCTTCATGCGACATACCTGAGGTATATAAGGATAAATTCGATATCACAATTATTCCAATCGAGGTCAATTTTGGGGAAGAAAGTTATCCAGAAGGACTTGACAACCGCACTTTTTATGAGAAGATGAAAAGCACTGGAATTATTCCTAAAACTGCTATGCCAAACGCTTACAAGTTTGAAAATTTCTATAAGGATTATGCAAACAAAGAAGATGTCTTTGTTATCACAATCGTCATTTCGATGGAGATGTCCACAACCAAAGTTCAAGCACAAATGGCAGCCGATGCGCTTGGAATGAAAAACGTTTTCATTGAAGAGAGCGCTTGCACAACTGTTGCGCAAGGCGCGATCATAATTGAGCTTTGCAAGTTTATTGAAAAATGCCAAGATATTGAAAAGATCAAGGAAGAATTTTATCGTTTGCGCAGTAAAATTAAGTTATGCGCTGTCATCAACGACCTTAAATATCTCAAAGCAAGCGGACGCCTCTCCTCTGCTGGCGCTGTGATTGGTTCAATGCTCAATGTTAAGCCTATCGTGTCAATCGTGGACGGAAAGGTTGTCAACATTGCAAAGTGTATGGGAACACCAAAAGCGGACGCATTTTTATTTAATTCTATAAAGAACATGGACACATCACACGCGCTATATTTTGCGCATAGTGACAATCTGCCCGCTGTCAATCGTATAATTGGGAAATACAAAGATAAGTTTGACCCAAAACAAGAGATTGTGATTGGAGAAATTGGATGCGTTGTTGGCTCACATTGTGGCAATGGCTGTTATGCAATCGGCTATTTTGAGAGCTGATAGTTCTTATTTTCTATAAATTAAATTCTAAATAACAGTTTTATTCGGTCAGGCGAATTATTCGCTTATTATCTATTGAGTTTATTCTAAATAACAGTTTTATTTGTTTGGGATGAGCTGATAGAGCCTTATCATTGTTTACTAAAATATATCTCAAATCAAAAAAAAGCACTTAGAAATTCTAAGTGTTTTTTTATACGGCATTGTCAACTTTTATTAAAATCTTTATTTAATAATCATTTATTTCTTCTTTGAAGATTTTTTTGCTTTTCCGCCCATTCCTCCAAGCAAGCAGAACACTGGAATCACAAAGCAAAGAGCAAAGTTAACGATTGATCCCCAACCAATATAAGATGTTGTAAATTTAGAGATTATTGCGTCATTATTATAATCAACAACTTGAACAGCCATGCATATAAAGATTGCAACAAGGAAAACTACTGTTAAAATAGCAAAAATCGCTGTCAATACTTTTAAAATTTTGTTATTTTTAATAACATTAAAGTCAGCTAAGATATTCATAATTGACATTATGATAAGAAATGATAATGCAATCGTTGCAATGATTGCGAAAACATAACCAGCAAAAATTGCATCAGGCGCACCTTCCATATTAAGTTTAAATGCACCAACTGATTCAACTAGCGCACCATTTAAAGATGATGAAGTGAAATGTGGTTGAGTTAAGAACACGATTCCAAGAACTGACAAAATAAGAGTTCCTAAATGTCCAAGAAAACTTGTTAATTTTTTCATAAATTATTCTCCCTTACCTGATTTCTTTTTTCCTTCCGGCTTATCAGTTTTGATTGTTTCAGTTATGCTTGCAAGAAGACCTGTCACATTTTGAATTTCGCTTGGAACGATAATTTTTGTGCTTTGTCCGTCAGCAAGTTTTTTGAGTGCTTCAAAGCCTTGAAGAGTCACATATGCTGGAACTGGGTTTGATTTGTTGATAAGGTCGATAGCCTTACTTTCACCTTCTGCCTCAGCAATTTTTGTTGCTTTTTCAGCTTCTGCGGCAAGAATTTTTGCCTCTTTGTCAGCCTCAGCTTTCAAGATTTTGGCAGCCTTTTCACCTTCGGCAACAAGAATTGTTGATTTCTTTTCACCTTCGGCCTTCAAAATTTGTTCACGGCGTTCACGCTCTGCCCTCATTTGTTTTTCCATGGCATCACGGATATCTTTTGGTGGAAGAATGTTTTTAAGTTCCACACGATTGATTTTGATTCCCCAAGGATCAGTTGCTTCATCAAGGATAGTTCTCATTTTTGTGTTTACAGTATCTCTTGAAGTAAGGGTTTGGTCAAGTTCAAGTTCACCAACAATATTACGAAGAGTTGTCGCTGTCAAGTTTTCGATAGCTCTGATTGGTTGGTCAACTCCGTAAGAATAAAGTTTTGCGTCAGTTATTTGGAAATAAACAACTGTGTCAATTTGCATAGTAACGTTATCTTTTGTGATAACTGGTTGTGGATTGAAGTCAGCCACAATTTCTTTAAGTGAAATAGGTTTGCTTGTGCGATCAAAGAATGGGATCACGAGGTGCACACCTGTTTCCAAAGTTTTGCAGTATTTTCCAAGTCTTTCAACAACCACTGCTGTTGCTTGCTTAACAATACGCACTGATGCGCAAAGTATAATCAGTGCAAGCACTCCTAAAACGATTAAAACAATTCCCCAAGCGCTCATTTATTTTTCCTCCTTTTTGCTTGATGACTTTTGGTCTTTTTTTGAGGTATCGCTTACCTCAACAATTTCTTCTTTTATAGATTGATTATTCGGTTTGACATTGTCGTCACTTGTTTTTTTCACGATAAGTTTGTTTACGTCAACCTTAACAATTTCAACAATCTCACCTTTTTCAATAGTTTCACCTTTTTCGGCACGAGCACTCCAAACAACATCATTGATTTTAACTGCGCCAAGCGTTTCAAAATCAGTTCGTTCAATCATTCTCACCTTCTTGCCAATCAGTGCATCAACATTGGTTTTAAAGTTGGCATTTTTAAGCAGGAGTTTTCGAGTAATCTTTCTAAGAAAGATTAACAGTAGCGCCGAAACAACCACGAAAATTGCAACTTGGATTTCCCACCGCACTCCTCCAACAGCTGAAAGAATGAATGGAATAACCGCACCAGCAGTAAACCAGATTGAAGTCAAGTCAAGGCTTATAAACTCAACGATTGCAGTCATTGCAAGAACGCCAAGCCAAACCCAGAACATAACGTCCATAACTCCCTCCTTTTAATTTGATAAATTTATTATACATCAAGTCAAAAATCATGTCAAATAATTTGAACACAATACAAAAATATATATGCATAACCTTTCATATGTTTAACCAAAATTATCAAATTTGCCTTTTAAGTTGAGCCCTGCCTTGCTCGCTTGCTGTTTGCTTTTATTTGGAGGCACATTATAGTGTTTCCCGTCTTTAAAAAATTTTGCACCTGTATCATAAAAAATGAAAGTTGTGTTTGTCCTCTTGCACTGCTCTTGCAAATTTATGACCCAGTCGAAATTTAACTCACGCGCGCCGTCATAGTTTTCACCGCTCACATAAACATAATCAATCTTGCCAGTTTTTAAATAGCACTCCATATCAACTTGTTCCAGCATTGGCGAAACAAGAACTCCTTTTGTTTTAACAGGAAGATCAATAAAACTTGGCAAACGCTCATCAATCCTCTTTTGATTTTCGCAAGTCAAGTTGATCGCGACGTGGTCATAATCTGAGCCGAAGTCATAAGGCAAACATTCTTTTATGCGGTTATATCGTTTGGTAAAAATCACAAATTTAACATTGGGTCTTGACTTCATCATTTGCCAAACTTCATCACGCCAAGGATCTGCTTCTTTGATAAAAAAATCGGAAGTTAGGCAAACTGCAACTTCAACGCCGTCAGGTATTTTATAGTTTCCCGCTCTATCCTTTTTGATTATCTTATCAAATTCGACATTCTTTTTGATAACTTCGGTGTCAATTCCACGCTTTTTATCAAAATAAAAGACATAGCAATTCTTGCATGCCTCACTCACCTTATGACAGCCGTGCCAAGGATTATACATATATCTCATATTATCATTATATATCAAAACATTTTTCACTCAAAATAAATTGCAAAATATATTTTTTTTGTTGTAAAATAGACTATCGCGCGGAAGAACATCAGGCACATCGCATTTTTTGCGATGCGACTGATGTGAGCGGATTGCAATTCTTGCAAACCGCTTGCGCCAAATTTGGTGCACTTCCGCGCACCCCGAAAAAACTTGATTTCAACAAAAAAATTCACCGCTTGCCGATTATATAATCAATAATGACATATTTAAAAAAGACCTCAAATAAGGTCTTTTTAAATTCTATTTAACAACATTAAATCCTTTTTCTTTCAATATGTCTGGGTTGCATATTTTTCTCCTTTAAATAGTTTACCATAATTAGTTTCATTTAACAAATAAAATACAAAAGATTAGCACAACTTTTAAACAAAATTCTATTTAGGAAATAAATGCTGTTTGAGATAAAGAAAGTATAATCCCCCACTATATAATCTATATAAATAAAAAAAACGATAAGTTCATTTATCGCTTTTCTTTAAACTTTGGAGCGGGAAACGGGGATCGAACCCGCGACCTCAACCTTGGCAAGGTTGCGCTATACCACTAAGCCATTCCCGCATCTATTTAACATGTTTATCAATATTAATATATGCCTCAACCAATGTTTGCTTTATAACTATATCAAATACTTTAAAAAAAATCAACTATTTTTAAAGATTTTTTGCAAAAAATTTAAATTTTTTATTTCTTAGTGACAAATATTCATATTTTGGAAGCATTTTTATCAACATTTCTTTATTTGTTTGCCTATTTAATTAATGAAAGCATATATAAAAATTGACGGCGGACAAAAGTAAACTTCTTTATAGCTGTTTTTAATATTCTTTTACATATTTTAATAGTAAATCTGCAATAATTCAATCTTTATCACATTTTAGTTATTTTAATCATACAAAATAAATAGATAATATTGCAAAATTTATTGACAAGCGCGTGATTAATATGCTATATTATTTTTGTTCAAAGCAAATTTGGTACCATAGCCAAGCGGTAAGGCAAAGGTCTGCAAAACCTTCATTCCCCGGTTCAAATCCGGGTGGTACCTCCAAATAGCGAAAACTGCACTTTTGCTCGTCTTTGTCAAATTTTTGACAAAGACCTAACGCCCTTGCGTTTGTTTTCGCTAATCCACCGCCAAACGAAAACGCCTTCAACGGCGTTTTGCGGTGACTCTCTTGCGAAGAAGAAATTCTAAGTTAAAAGAGGTTTTTGTTTACAACTTGTCCCAATCTCCCTCCAATTAATGTTGCAACAAATATTAAATTTGTTGCTATTTTAAAAATAGGGACAACCTTACAGACTTTCTTGCCCTACTTCGCAAGAGAGTTGCGACAGAGTCAAATACTGCTTATGCAAGTTTTATTCCTTGCAACAGCAATACTATCAACAATTGGGGTCCCCCGAAAATGCGTTGCATTTTTGGGGAAAAGGAGTAACCGAATGTCCCCGCCTCGATTGCCTTATGGCAATCAGGCAAAAATGTAGGTTACGACGCGCTGGTGTGGCGGAATATCTTCGCTTTCGCTACGATGCGTCCGCCGTTTTCAACGGCTCCCTAGTGCAGACGGACGTCTGCCATTGCAAGTTTTATTCCTTGCAACAACAATACTATCAACAAATCACACATGCTGGTGTGGCGGAATGGCAGACGCACGGGACTTAAAATCCCGAGGTGGCAACACCGTGTGGGTTCGACTCCCACCACCAGCACCAAATATATGCAACAAAAAGTCTTTTTTGAGAAAGACAAAAGTATTCTGCAAGCAGTGGTAAAATATAAATTGTGACACTGGATGCAGATTGTAAGAAAAGACAAGCATGAAATTTTGATAGAAATGAAAAATTGGTGTCTATTCTGAATTATGAGGATTTTGATTTTTTTGATTAAATAAACAAAATTTTAATAGACATCAAAAATCAAAATGGAGGGGTATGAAAATAAAACCAATAATAGGTATTGTATCTAAACATATTGAGGTTGAAAATAAAAGGCAAGACGGACTGATAAGAGACGAAGTAAAAAATGCCATTTTTGATAATGGCGGTATTGCTATTGGGATTTTGTCGCCTGACAGAGAAGTCAATTTTGTTCCAGATGGACAAGACAGTTGGTCTGCCTATTTAACCCAGAAGCAAAAAGATGAAATTATTTCGCAAATAAAACTATGTGACGGAATAATTCTGCAAGGCGGAAAAGATTCAGACAAATATGAGAGTTGGATTGCAAAATATACTTTTGAACATGATATACCAACATTAGGAATTTGTGCTGGGCAAAATGCAATGATTAGAGGTCTTGGCGGAACAACAAAGAAAGTCCAGAATACTGCTAAACATAGCCAAATGTGGGTAGAAGAGGTACATCCAATTTTTATAAACAAAGAAAGTAAATTCTATGAAATTGTGAAATGTGACATGATGATGGTTAATTCAAGACATAAAAAAACAATAGATAATCCTACCTCGAATTATAAAATTGCTGCTGTATGCGATGATGGATATTATGATGTTTTAGAAGCACCAAATAAAAAATTTAATATTGCCGTTAGGTTTCATCCAGAAAGTTTGTATAGAACACATGAAGAACATAATGCAATATTTAAGGCTCTCATAAAGGCTTGTAGAAAATAGATTTTGGTTATCGCAAAATCAAAACGAAGAAATTAAAAAAAAAGACTTTGTTGTCAGTTGACACACAAGTCTTACGCTTGACGACTATTAATCCGAAACAAAGAGAGAATTTATGTTTAATAATTCTCTCTTTTGTTTTGAAAATTAAAATTTTTATGTTATACTAAAATAGTAG
>CAOJNR010000042.1 GCA_948439925.1 uncultured Clostridia bacterium | reverse complement strand
GAAATTAAGGAAGTTCCGACAAGAAAAATACCGAAAATTCCAATCAGTAAAAACATAAATGCTAACATTTTTATTTTTGCTTTTTTCATCATTTTCTTTAAATCTCCCTTTTTTATCATTTTTAACTTTCTTATTTTGTGTCAAATTTACTCATATTATATCGATTTTTGCAAAAAAAGTCAACACAATTGCATAGAATTTGAAAAATTCTGTCAATTTCTCTATTTTTCATTTGTTGAAAAAATAAGGTAAAAAATTAGACAAAATATATGTTTTTTAAATAATTTTTGCGGTTTTTTTATAAAAAACATAAATATTTTGCCTTTTTTAATAAAATTATATAAAAACGAAATATCTTTCTGAATTTATTTAAAAATTTTTTATTACATTTTTTTTACATTTTTATAAAACGTTTGTCATTTTTTTAAAAAAATAATTTATATACTTTTGAAAAAAAGAGATAAAATCCTATTTTAAAACTTATTTTATCATACACAAAAAAAGTAATGATTTCAAGTTCATTACTTTTTTGCTATATGTATTTTTAATTAATATATATATCAATCAAATTATTTATTTTTCAATTTAAATCCATCTTTAAATGCGTTTCCAACTCTTTCACCAACTTTATAATAGCCGTGTGTATAAGGGTCAAATGCAATAGCCTCAACTTTGCTTATATCAACATTGTCACCATTCATAACTTCTTCATCAGCTGAAACGTTGATGACTTTGCCAACCACACCACAGCCAAATTCATCATCTTGATACTCCACAAACTCACATTCCAAACAAATTGGAAATTCATTAATTATTGGCGCGTCAATAAAAACAGACTTTGTGGCAGACATTCCACTTTTTTCAAACTTGTTTGGTGCGTTTTTTGCAGACACCACACCAAAATAATCCGCCTCAACCACATGCCCAACATCTGCAATGCTCACAGTGAATGCTTTTCTTTTTTTGATGTTTTGAACTGTTTTGTGTGTTTCAGTTAAATTCAACACAACATAGTTCCTATCCAGCATCATTCCCCACGCTGCATTCATAACATCAACACTGCCGTCCTCATTGTAGGTTGCAATCATAAGCACAGGCATTGGAAAAATCGCCTCAGTAATATTTATTTGCTTTTTCATAATATACCTCCTTTAATATTTTAGCAATATCTTTTACATTTTCAAGTAAAGCATCTTCATCATTGTAACTGACATAACCTTCTATTTTACAAACCAAATGAATTAAATGGTGTCCCCATCAGGATTCGAACCCGAACTAATGGTTCCGAAGACCATTGTGCTATCCATTACACCATGAGGACATTTTTGTGTTTTTAATTAAGTGAATCTTCAAGTTTCTAAACACTCTTTCCGTAGCACATTGTGAATTCAATGTTCGCCATGAAAGCTTGGTTTTATTATACAATACAACACGACAAAAGGCAAACGAAATTTTAAATTGATATTTTTTCTTGGTTCTTATTGAATTTTTCTCATATTTAATCAAAAAAGTGCGAAATCTTTTGTTTTTTTTATTATTTTGTGGTATTTTAAATATATATAAACTTAAAATATTAAGGAGAAGATATGAAAAACTTAAAGAGGGTTTTAATTTTTGTTTTAGTTTTTACGGTGATTGGTTTGCTTGCAGGTGTCGGAATTTCCTATGCGCAGGAAGGAGGCGACAATATTGGTGCACTTTTCACTAGCACTATGACACTCATGATGACAGGTATTGGTTTTTGTGCAGGTGTGATTCTTGCTCTATCCATGAAGCCAAAGAAAGACAAGAATGCCAAGAAAAACACTGGTGAAACTGCAAGTGGTGAAAAAACCGACCTTGCATTCGACTCGAAACTTATGGATCCAAAAGCAATTAAAAACAATTCATCATTAATTTCAACATCTTGGGACAAATTGCCATCACTTCAAAAAACTGGATTTCCATTCAGATTTAAACAAAGTGGCGGAAGTTATGATATAGCCATGAACCCAGAATCACACTGCTTGGTTATCGGAACTACTGGAACTGGTAAAACACAAATTCTTGCCAATCCAACAATTCGTATTTTGGCTCACTCGGGCGAAAAGCCAAGTCTTGTTATGACCGACCCTAAGGGCGAACTTTATCGAGATAACTATAATATTCTCAAAAAGGAAGGATATAAAGTTATCGTTCTTGACCTTAACGACCCATACTCTTCTTCAAGATGGAACCCAATGGAGCCTGCCTACGACACATATCAACGCGCAACTCACCTGACAAGTGAAGTGAAAAAATTTTCAAACTGCTCACCTGAAGAAATGGGATACAAAAAACTTCCTGAAGAAGACTTGGAAGGATACACTTACGGCGATTCTTGGTTCGGTTTTGACGGAAGAGCCTTCCCTAGCAACGAACTTTTGAAAAAAGAACTTGATGCAAAGAAAAAACAACTTGAAACTTCTGCAAAAGAAGTGCTTAAAAATATTGCCACATCACTTATTCCTGTTCCACCTGACAGCAAAGACCCTGTTTGGACCCAAGGAAGCCAAAGTCTTGTGCAAGGTATTATGGAAGCCATGCTTGAAGACTCACGCAATCCAGAACTTGGAATGACCAAAGAAAAATTCAATTTCTTTAATGTCTATAAAACTGCAATGAGAAGAGATGCCGCAATGGGCAACAATGACAGCCAACTCAAAACTCTTTCTCAATATGCAGAAGGTCGTGACCCAGTCACTTCAAATGTTCCAACTCTTATGTCAGCTGTTTGTGGCGCAAGTCCAGTCACTCAAAGATCATTCCTTGCAACACTTGGTTCAAGCCTTAGCACCTTGCTTGGTGATGACGGAATCCTTTATATGACAAGCGGAACAGACATCAATTTCAGAGATTTGGTTGACCAGCCAACAGCATTCTTTATCAAAGCACCTGACCATAAGTCAGAGCGTCACCCTCTTGCTGTGCTTTGCGTTATGCAATTATACAAAACCCTCGTTGATATCGCAGAAAACGAAGGCGATGGCAAAGGCGAGAAAGGAATGCTTAAACGCCAAGTATTCATGATTCTTGACGAGTTCGGTAACATGCCAGCTTTCGAAAAATTCGGTCAAATGGTGACAGTCGCACGTTCAAGAGGTATCCGCATTGAAATCATCTTGCAGTCATACAAACAACTTGACATCAAGTATGGTGCAGAGGAAGCACAAAACATCAAAGGAAACTTCCAGACAGAAATCTTCCTTGGCTCAGAAGACCAGACAACCATTGAAGCCTTCTCAAAAGCCTGCGGTGAAATCACAGTGTTTAAAGATAACGAATCTGAGTCATACAACGACAAGAAAAAAGACGAAGGCAAAAACATTTCAAAAAGCACTGAGAGATTGCGCAGACCTCTTATTGACCAAGCTGAACTTCGCGTTCTTGAAAAATGGACAGTTATTGCAAAACTTTTCAGACAGCCAATTTTGAAAGAAGTTATGACACCTTTCTATCAAACGAAGTGTATGGAAAAAAGCACTGCAACCGCTCCTGTTTCAGTTTCAAAATCTCTTGACGAAGAAAAGATTTTCTATGACATTGAAACAAGAAACAAATTGCTCATCAAGCCAAAGAACCCATTTGGATTCTAGAAAACGTTAACGACTTTATATCATATTCAAAAAAACACCAGAATTCTGGTGTTTTTTTAGCAAATACACTCAACCAATCAAAGTTTGGTATAGTTTTATTGCTTCGTTTTTAGAGTAGCCAAGGTCAATAAGTATGTTAAGTGATGTGCCAGCGTCAATAAAACTGAATGCGTCAGGCGAATTTAATATGTTCATGATGCTTTCATATATTTTCTTTTTTGAGTCAATTTGATTCTCGTTTAAAAGCTTTTGACACTTATCTTTGAGATTTTCAAGTATTCTTTCTTTTTTCATAGTTCCTCTCCTTTTACTCTAAAACATTTCCGTCTTTGTCGCTTGAAACAAATTTATCATCTTTCAAGATATGTCTAACATAGCCAATTATGTTTTTCTCTTCATCATATTCAGTCTGAATATGCACTTTACCTTCTTGCGACATGTGAAAATTGACAGCTCTATCCAAAAAGTTTTCATAATTATTCTGACTTTTTTCAATAAAACTTTCCATATCTAACATATTAATTTTCTTTTCTTGAACTGATATCTCGTAAATTTCAAGATTCTCAAAATTCTCATATCCCTTATCATCAATATATCCTTCTTTATTGAAAAGGAACAAGCATTTAACTTTTCTGTCACTATTGTCAAACACAAAAAGCATTTCAATAAACTTTGACACTTCACTGCCATCATATTCAAGTTTTTCAAAGAATAAATGTTTAGCTTTGATATAATCCTTCAAAGCATATTCAGGATTTGTTGACACTTCTTTACTAAGCGCATTTTTCAGGAACAAATCTCTGCGCTCTTCCAAAGAAAATTCAAGCCAAGAACATTCATCTTCCTTTTGCTCACGGTAAATTTCTTCAAACTCAGCAAGTTTCTTCAAATCACTTTCAACTTCACCTATTAACTGTTTAAGCTTTTCTTGATCACCCTCAATGCAATTAACACCACTGATTTTGAATTTACCCTTTGCATTTAGAAATGCATTTTCAGTATGGATGCTGTTTATTGGGTCAAATTGAATCACATAACCATTCGCAAATCGAACGCACAAAGTTTTATGTTCTCTATCCTTGCCTAAAAAACCATTTGGCTCAAAAATTCCTGCATTATTAAGCCACTCTTCATTGCAAATCCCGCTTTCAACCAAAAAATTTGCCATAATCGCATTAAAAGTATAACAAACAACATCTGTTCTTTCTGTTCCGTCAATTTCAATCAAGTTTTCTGGATTCATATAATATTCACACAGCATATCATAAGCAGTGAAATATGTTGAATATTCAAGGGTATTGCAAAGTTGATAATAGATACGCAAAACCCTTTTGATGTCCTCTTCATTCTCTGGCACATTTGCAAGCACTTTATTTTCCAATTCTTTGTTTATTTCAAGCATATTTTATCCTCTTTTGCGATTTTTAATTTTATATAAAAATTATATCATAGTTTTGCCAATTTTGCAATATTTAATTTGCAATTTTTTAAGCTCTCTTCTTATTTAATCTTCCTATTGCACAAAAGTTTTATTTCAAACATAAATAAACATGAGGGCAAAAAATGGAATATAACGACGAAAAGCTTTTGTCAGTCAAAGAATATGAGGTCATGGCGCAGGAATACAGCAAAGCGCTCAAAAAGCGTGGCTTCATCTTTGTGCAAATTGACGAAATGGTTGATAAAGTTCTTGTTGATGATATTTTTGATACCCTCGGCAAAATTCGAAGTTGCCTGCTTTTTCTCGGTGGATTTCTTGGCACAGGAAAACTTTTTAAGGCCAACGAACGCCACATGGAAAGCCTAAAAATTCTCCTTGACTGCGAGTATGACTCCCCATCACACCGCATACGAGGCGACAAAACCAAATGTTTTTTAAATTTTCTAAGTCTTGAAAGCAAGTTAATTTCACTCCTTTTACAACTTGCCAAAGACTGCCCTTTTTCAAAGCAAATTGACAGAATCGTGAATGAACGGCTTGCAATCTGCAACGAAATATTCAAAATCAATGGACTCATTTTCACAGCGAAAAGATAAGACTTGTCAAAATTTTGATAAGTCTTTTTTTTGTTTGACTCTTTTTTTATGATATGTTAAACTTAGCGTATGAATATCGTTAAAGCAGTGTATAAAACAAGTGTGGTCAGCAAGGATAAAATTTTGATGGACGGAGTGCCAGAATTTGCTTTCGTGGGACGAAGCAATGTTGGCAAAAGTTCGCTCATCAACAAACTTGTCAATGTTAAGCGTCTTGCAAAAACTTCATCAACACCAGGTCTTACCAAAATGGTAAACTATTTTGATATCAATGACAGTTTTCGTTTTGTTGACCTGCCAGGTTATGGATATGCCAAAGTGGGCAGAAAACAGCTTGGCGTTTGGGCTGGACTTATGGGCGAATACTTGGTTGGCTCAGAGTCACTTGAAACGGTTTTTGTGCTTGTTGACATTCGCCATGAGCCAAGTGAACTTGACAAAGAAATGGTTAAATTTTTGGTATTCCATCAACTTCCTTTCATGGTGCTGGCAACAAAGTGCGACAAACTATCAAAAACTCGGGTTAATGCACAGGTCAAAGTCCTTGCAAATGGACTTGGTGTGCGTGAAGATTTTATCATTCCAACAAGCAGTGAGAATGGACTTGGAAGAGATCGTATTCTTGACTATATTGAAAACGTATTGAGTGAGATTGATGAAAATAATTGATTACGGATATGATTGTGAAGGCGTTGGCAAAGAAAATGGCAAAGTTTGCTTTGTGCCTTTCGCACTAAAAGATGAAGAGGTGGACTTTTTGAAAGTTAAAGAAAGTTCATCTTTTATCAAAGGCAAACTTACAAAAGTTGTTTTGCCAAGCGAAAAGCGCATTGCTCCGCCCTGCAAATACTTTGGCAAATGCGGTGGTTGTGCTTTGCAAAATGTCAATCTTGAAGAGGAAAAGGATATAAAAACTCAGATTGCGCGTTCTCATTTCAAAAAAATTGGCTATACTGGCAAAATTTCCATGTTTTCAGAAAATGAATATTCATATCGCAACAAGATAAAGCTTTTTTGTGGCAAAGATGGACTTGGTCTTAAAGAAGGCGAAAGCAATAATATTGTAAGAATTGATAAATGCCTGATTGTCAACGAGCGCATAAATGAATGCATCAGTTTTTGCCAAGATTTTGTTAAAGCTAAATCTCTCCAAAATGAGATTGAAACACTGCTTATTCGTTCCGAAGGCGACGACCTTCTTTTAAACTTCACTTTCAATCGTGAAATTGAAGTCGACTTTCAAGGTCTTCAAATCATGCTCGGTGCTGGAAGCGGAATCTATAAAACTTTGCTTGGCGGACAGCCTGTTCACATGATTGGCGCAAAAGCATTACACGAAAAAGTGCTTGGTGTTGACATTTCTTATCGCATCAACACATTTAAACAAGTCAATGACCAAGTTGCACTCAGCCTATATAACAAAGTTGTCAAAAGTGTGAAAGGAAATGAAGTTGTCAACGCTTACAGCGGAGCAGGACTGCTTACTGCCATTATTGCAAAGCAAGGCAAAAAATGCAAAGGAATTGAAATTGGCGACAGTGAACACGAGGACGCTGAAAAGCTCAAAACCGAAAATGGATTAAACAAAATGCTCAACTTTCACGGCGATTGCAAAGAGTTGTTGCCAAAAGTTATTTCGAAGTTCACAAACACTATCATTGTTGACCCTGCTCGCAAAGGATGTGATAGCGAGGTCATGAAAGCAATAAATGCCAGCAACGCCGAACGCGTGATATATATTTCATGTGATATTGCCTCACAAGTTCGCGACCTTAAATTTTTAGACAAATATGAAATTGCGTCAGTTGAGCTATATAACATGTTTCCAAGAACAGCCAAAAGTGAATGTTTGGTGATTTTGAATAAAAGACAAGCAAAAAGTTGCAAGAAAGAAGCAAATGAGTTATAATAATTGAAGGAGAAAAAAAGTGAAAGCAATTATTGAAAGAGAAAAAGCGTTTAAAGGTTTTATGGATATGCGAGCAAAAGTCAACAATTCGCTTGATTACTACACTGGTCCAAAATCATTTTTTGCCATTTTTGACAACATCAAAAAAGAGGCTGGCAAAGGCGATGCAATCAGCCAAGATATCCTTGCTTACTATTATAAAAGCGGAATTGAAGACTTTTTGTATGAGGACTACACAAAATATCTGAAATGGGAACTCCTTTCAGGCGCAAACGGAAATTCATTCGCTATTGAAAAACTCCAATTTCTTTTTGGCTATGCTTATGACTCAATCGTTGCTCATGAGGACTTTCCACTTATAAAATATCTTAATAACATTGATGAATATAACTACATTGTTATTATTGGTCAAATTATCTGCGACCAAGTTGTGAAACACTTAAATCTCGACGAAAAAGCTCTTGCTGAGGAAGAGGATAATGGTGATGAATTTCGAGCCGAAGTTTTCAGAGATTATCGCAAAGCAATCGATTCCTGCATGGACAGCATTATAAAACAATTAAAAAAAGAGGCTTAAATCAAGTCTCTTTTTTGTTAAATTCCATTTTTTAAAGCACTACTTAGCAAATTGAACAACTGGGGCTGTTATCATTGGTCCGATTTGTGAATGTGTTGTGATGTTTGCAACCACTGTTGCCACCGTCGTTGCAAGCACGCGTGAAACTTGGCTGTTTGCAAAGTAAGCTACAGCATCAGCGAGGTCGTCAAACTCGTTGCCGTCAACAACAACTTCCATGCTCATTTCAACTTCAAGTGAAAAAAGAGTTGCTGGACTTGGCTTAATGTTTCTTTTGAAGAACACTTTAACTGCGTCTTGGCGAAGTCTTTCCACTTTCATTTCGTCCCAAACTTTCATATTGATTGTTGAATTTGGTGATGGTTCGTTATGTCTTGAATATTCTATTTTTTCAAGAATTGGCTTAAAATTCATATTTTTAATAACTTTTTCCATAATTTTTCTCCCTTTTATTTATTGACCTATATTTTTCTTTTAATTCAGTCTAACATGATTTTAGCACAAAAGAAAATATTAACCAAACAAAATCTTTAAATTTTTAAGAATATG
>CAOJNR010000041.1 GCA_948439925.1 uncultured Clostridia bacterium | reverse complement strand
GGTCTTTGTCAGAACAGTCAGCAAGCTTTCCAGGAAGGGTGGTGTTTTCAAGCACACCTTTGCGCCTTGTAAGGTCACGTGCGTTTCGAGCTGCGTCACGCGCTTTCTTGGCATTAACGCTTTTTAAAACGAGGTTACGCGCTTCTGTTGGGTGATTGTCGAGATAGTCAGCAAATGCGTCCTGCATAGCTTTGTTAACAATCGCTCTCATCTCACTGTTGCCAAGTTTGGTTTTTGTTTGACCTTCAAACTGAGGATTTCTGAGTTTAACAGAAATAACAGCAGTGATACCTTCTCGGCAGTCCTCACCAGAAAGCTTTTCTTTTTCATCTTTGATAATCTTGTTTGCAATGGCGTAATCATTTATAACTTTTGAAAGTCCAGCTTTAAAACCTTCAAGGTGAGTTCCACCTTCTTGGGTGTTGATGTTGTTTGCATAGGCGTTGATTGTTTCAGCATAGCCGTCATTGAACTGGAAACAAACTTCAACTTCGTTTTCTATTTCGCCTTTTGAATTGCGGTTAAATTTGTTAAAATAAACTGGCTCTGAAAGGATGGTTTCGCGGTTCTTGTTGAGATAGTCCACAAATTCAACGATTCCACCTTTGAATTCAAACATGTCACTCTTTTCCTGTCCTTCACGCTTATCTTCAAGGGTTATAACAAGACCTTTATTAAGAAAAGCAATTTCACGGAAACGATTTTTCATTGTGTCATATTTAAATTCAACAGTTTCAAAAATCTCGTCGTCAGGAAGGAAGGTGATAACAGTTCCGCGCTTGTCAGTGTTGCCAACAATTTTAAGCTGATTTGTCACCTTACCGCGTGAGAATTCAATTTGGTGGTGTTTGCCGTTTTGATAAACATCCGCTCTCATGTATTTTGAAAGGGCATTAACGCAGGAAACGCCGACACCGTGAAGTCCGCCTGAGATTTTGTAGCCTTCACCGCCGAACTTTCCGCCTGCGTGAAGCTTGGTGAGAACAACCTCAACAGCACTCTTGCCTTCTTTGGCAATGATTCCTGTTGGAATACCACGTCCATTATCAGTCACAGAACAAGAGCCATCGTTATTTATGCAAACATCAATCTGAGTGCAGTAGCCAGCCAGCGCCTCGTCAATAGAGTTGTCAACAACTTCTGTCACGAGGTGGTGCAGACCATGTTCATCAGTTGAGCCGATATACATGCCTGGTCTTTTGCGAACTGGTTCGAGTCCTTCAAGAACTTGAATATCAGTTGCATCGTATTTGACTGATTTTCCAATTTCGAGTTCTTCTTTTGTTTCGTTCATTTCGCCAAGTCTGTTTTCTTCCATAATAAACCCCTTATATATATTTATATATATTATATTATAATATAATAATAAGTAAAAAGCAACCTTTTTGAGAAAATAACAGCACAAAACAACTCGTTTTTTGACAAAAGGTAAATTTAAAAGACGATATTTGATTTAAAATTTTTGATTTATCAATATTTTTTGTTTTTTTTTGCCTCTTTGCCTTTATTTTAAAGGATTGTAGCGTTTGTAAAATACAAAAAAATTGTTGAAAACAAAAAAAATTAAATTTTTTTTAATTTTATTTTGAAATTTTGCTTTAAATGTTGTATACTCACACTTGTAAATTAGCATGGGAGAAAGATTAGTTATGGAAGATGAGAAAAAGAAATTTAATAAAGAAGAATTTTTCAGAATATTAAAATTTACCGCTTTTTCAATCTCAGCAGGCGTTATTCAATTTGCAACAACTTCACTTTTGAATGAAGTTATTCATCTAAGTTATTGGCCTTCATATTTAATAGGTCTTGTTTTATCTGTTATTTGGAATTTTACTTTCAATCGAAAGTTCACATTCAAGTCGGCAAACAATGTTCCGATTGCAATGTTGCTTGTGCTTGCATATTATTGTGTATTTACGCCAATTTCAACATTTGGCGCTGAGGCAATAGAAGCGAGCGGATGGCCGGGAATGCTTGTCACAGTTATCATGATGCTTCTCAACTTTGTGACTGAATTTATTTGGCAAAGATTTGTTGTTTTCAGAGGCTCAATCAACACCAATGTCAAAGAGGAAGAAGTGACAATTTCAGAGGAGAGCAAAGAGGAAAAGGCCGAAAGAAAACAAACTGAGAAAAAAGCCAAGAAGGAGAGCAAAGGTCAACTTGGCAAGATCAATTATGATGTGATCGCCAAAGAAATGGCCGAACTTGAAGAGTCGAGAAAGAAAAACATAAAATAAAATTTAACTTATTGCTAAATTTATTTTTAAAAATATAACAAAAAAGCGGGGATTAATCCTCGCTTTTTTGGTTTTAAATATTTGTTCTATTTACGCATTTTCAATTTCAGCATTAACTGCAACTTCTTCGGCTACAAGATCTTTAAGATGAGATTTTTTGATAGGATTATTAGTTTTTCTGTTAAAAATGCGTGTATCTGTAATTCTTGTCTTATCTTTTGGGGATATTGCCTTTGTGTAGTCGCGCTCAGTAGTAGCTTCGTAAGGTCTAGCTTTTGGTCTCATAGCTTGACGCTTAGGTGCTCCTTCAAATGCATCAACATAAAATTCTTCTGGTCTCATTTTTATTTCCTCCTTTGATATGTTTGCATTATATCATACAACATGTGGTGTGTCAAGGGGTAATTTTAAAATTTTTTCGACTTTTTTTAACTTTTTTTTGAGTCGATATTTTACTATAAAAAACCATAGTTTTCACTATGGTCTTTTTATTATAAATTCATATCAAGTTCGCCGTTTTTGATTCTATTATTAACGCTTTTTGTAAGTTCTTCTTTGCTAGGTGCGCTAAAAGTCAAGGTGCTAGCGTTTTCTCTCTTTCGTTGACTATATAGTCTAAATGGTCGTGTAACGCTTGCCTTTGCCATGCAAAGTTGGCGTCTGTTTATTGAATTATCTCTTGTTACAAGTGGCATTATTCCCTCCTTTATGCTTAAAGTATTTTAGCACATAAAAGTATGAATGTCAAGACCTAAATTTTAAACCTTTTTATGCTTTTTGTCAATAAAAGTGAAATTGGTGTTTTTAAGTTTTGCAAAGCAAGGATTGCCGTTGAGTTCGAGTTTGCCTTTATAGAACATTTTGGCTTGCCGTGTTTGATTTTTGCCGACTTCTTTGAAAGTGATGTCGTAAAAGTTATAGCCAAGTATATTTAGCAGTGGATTAATGTAATATAGACCATTATTGATGTATACAATGCCTATTAATATGAGAATAATCACATAGATGAAATATCCGCTCATGTAGGACAGATCAATGGGAATGGCAAAAAAGACAAACAGTGAAAAATAGCCCAAAAAGTGTTGGTCGGTGATGTTTTTGCATGATAGTATGATGATTTCTTCTGACTTTTCGGTGTTGAGAAAAACATTCCATATAAGACCCCAAACGCCTAAGGCAATCAGCAAAAGAAGGGTTGCAAAATTGACAGAATTTAGGATATTGAAGGTGAGGTTGCCATTTGCAATTTCAACGACGAGTTTGATAAAGATAAGCCAATACATCGGCACAAAAGCAGAGATATACAAAAGTAAGTTTTTGAAAAATTGCATAATTTATTTTGTGTAAACTATAAAAAAACTATTTAAAAAAGTTTGTAAAAATTTTGCATTGTGATATATTTAAGAAAATGGGGAGGTCAGTTTATGAAAAAGTTATGGCAAAACAAGGATATAAAAAGTGTTTTTGATTTTGCGGAAGGTTACAAGGCTTTCATTTCAAACAATAAAACTGAAAGAGAGTGCGTGATTGCAATCAGAGAAATGGCAGAAAAATATGGCTTTATCAGTCTTAAAGAGGCAATAAAAGAGAACAAAAAACTTAAAGCTGGCGATAAGGTTTATGCAATCAATATTGACAAGTGCATTATGCTTTTCACAATAGGTGAACAGCCTATGCAGAATGGGATGAGATTGCTTGGCTCGCACATTGACTCGCCAAGAATTGACTTTAAGCCGATTCCGCTTTATGAAAGTGCAGACCTTGCAATGATTGACACTCATTATTATGGCGGAATCAAAAAATACCAATGGACTGCAATTCCACTTGCTATTCACGGCGTGGTTTGCAAGAAAGACGGCTCAAAAGTTTATCTTAATATCGGTGAGAAAGATGACGACCCAGTTTTCTGCATTTCTGACCTTCTGCCACATCTTGATCCTAAATTTTTGGAAGAAGGAAAGCATATGATAACTGGTGAAAACCTTGATATGCTTATAGGTGGCATTCCTCTTGAAAATGAAGAAAAAGAGCCTGTCAAAAAGAACGTTTTAAAGATCCTTGCAGGCTATGGCATTGAAGAAGATGATTTCATCTCTGCCGAAATTGAAATTGTGCCAGCAGGTAAGGCGCGTGATATGGGGCTTGACCGCAGTTTTGTTCTTGGCTATGGTCAGGACGACCGCATATGTGCCTACACAGCGCTAACTGCCATAATAGAAACTGAAAATCCGAAGTTCACGACTGGCGCAATTTTTGTGGATAAGGAGGAGATAGGCTCGGTTGGTGCAAGCGGTATGCAGAGTAGATTTTTTGAGGACACTGTTGCTGAGGTAATCGCGCTCACAGGCGATAACTCTAACCTCGCTATAAGAAGATGTATGAGAAACTCTCTCATGCTTTCTAATGACGTTACTGCTGGCTATGATCCAAACTATGAATCAGCTTTCAATAAAAATAACGACGCTCAACTTGGCAAAGGCGTGGCGTTCTGCAAATATACTGGCTCAAAAGGCAAAAGTGACGCAAATGACGCGAGTCCAGAATACATTGCAAAACTGCGACAAACTTTTGATAAAGAAGATATAGGCTATCAATTCACCGAGATGGGCAAGATTGACCAAGGTGGTGGCGGAACAATCGCATATATCGCAGGAAATTATGGAATGAATGTGATTGACGGCGGTTGTGCACTTCTCAATATGCACGCACCATGGGAAATATCTTCCAAAGTGGATATATATGAGGCGCATCGCGCAAACAAAGCATTTTTGGTTATGGAGTAGAAAATAAAAACACGGACAATTCCGTGCTTTTTTTTATATGTATAGATAAAGAAAAATAATATATTAAAATTTTTATTTAATAAATAGCCGAATGTAAGTATCGACAAAACGCCAACGATAGTGCGTTTTCGTTTGGTCGATAATACGCGAAAAACTGGCGTAAGGTCGAAGTTTTTTGAATAAAAAAACTAGACTTTTTAGCCTAGTTTTTCGCTGGTTGCGGGAGTTGGATTTGAACCACTCCCGACAACGCGGTTATATCTTACGATATATCCCTAATAAAAAAACGAAGAAAATCTCTTCGTTTCGTTACTTCTGGTTGCGGGAGTTGGATTTGAACCAACGACCTTCGGGTTAGACTACGCTAACGCTCCGTGGCGTTCGCATGCAAGCATGCTCGGCTTCGAGCTTTCCGACTCGCACTCGTCGGGCTCACAACCCTTTAAATAAAAAAAGCAAGTCTTTCGACCTGCGTTCATATTTGGTTGCGGGAGTTGGATTTGAACCAACGACCTTCGGGTTATGAGCCCGACGAGCTTCCGAGCTGCTCTATCCCGCGTCAACAATATTAAGTATATGCATGTTTCTCTCGTTTGTCAAGAGTTTTTTGCAAATTTATATAAAATATATTGATGCGGATAGAATGATCAAAGACAAAATTCGCAGTCCGCTTGAAACAATGGTCACGACTTTACCTTTTTCAGCAAAGATTTCAAGCAGTGTATGCAAGCTCATAAAGAGTGCAGAGAAGAGGAATAACAGTGCAGGCACGAGTGCTTTGGTTGACAAAATTATTGCAATAGATTGAAGTAAGAATGCAAAGATAATCGCGAGGTTAAGCCCTGTCATAAGTGAAACTTGCCATGAAAAGTCTTTTTTGACAATTTTCACAACGAATGCAATTCCTGCGCCAAAAAATAGTCCTGATAACAGTGCCCATAGTGCAAAATTGGTTTGGCTGATTCCTGCGCATAGGAATAGAAGAACAGCAACAAAGTTTGTGCTTGGCAAAATATATGTGCTCGCTTTGCCGTTACTTGTGCATTTAAATGCTTCAAAGCAAATCAGGACTGCCATGCCGAGTGTTATGAGAAGGGTGTAAGCGCCATAAGAGGAGTTAAGGTTGGCAGAAGTTAAACTTAACGCGAGGCATGATAAAAGTGCCAAACATTTTATGAGAATATTTGACCATTTAGCATCATATTTGGTCAGCGAGTAGAGAATGCCCAAAATCACGCTGACAACGCTCATGAGAATGAATGCGATAAATATCATAGATATATTTTAACCTAAAACCAAAAAAAATCAAAACGAATTGGTTTTCAAAACAAAAAAAAGATAGATTTTTCTATCTTTTTTTTGATAATCAAAATTTAAAAAATGTTAATTGTTGTTACGCTTTTCAAGTTCTTCAAGTTGAACTTTGTGGCGCTTGAAGAAATCTTCTTTTTCATAAAGAGTTTTAAGTTTTCGTTCATCGCTTTTTAACACATTGTAAAATTCACCAAAAATATATTTCCAGTCAAAGCATTTTTCTATATCAAAGCCAAAATAGTTGGCCACATTTTCTGTTCCAGAAGGTGCAATAGGGTGGAGAAGCGTGTTTGCAACAAAAATCATTTGAGCAGTGTTAACGGTGAGTTTTTCCAATTTTTCACTATCTGTTGCAAGTGAAATTTCTTTAACCCAATATTTGTTGATATTTCTCACAAACACATCCAGTGCATTGTAAACTTGGTGGAACTTTTTGTCAAACATAAAGCGTTCAACATCAAGAATAACCTTTTCGCAATCTCTCATCACATTTTCGTCAATTTTAACCTTTGGTAAAATTCCATTAAAATTGTTTTGAGTTGAATAGAAAAGTGTTCTTAAAATTCGGTTAAACACATTTGTCAAAAGGTTGCCCTCTTTGACCATTGGGTCAATAGCTTCGCTGTCAGCATTTGGATCAAAAGCCTTTGGAAAGAGGCTGACATTGTTGTTTGCAAGGTTCATGCCAAGGAAGTGCATGCGGAACTGCTCAGATGTGTAAAAATTCAAAAATTCTTCTGCCATAGGTGGCTTAACTGCGCCTGACGAACTTGCTTTTGCGTTCATATACAAAATTGACTTGATAGGGCAAATACGAGTGATTTGCAAAGCGTTTTCTGATTTTAGTTTTGGATTTTTGCCTTGCATTGAAAGGAATAGCGCTTGCTGAGCTGGACCATAGAAATATAAATTATCTTCACCCATAAACTGGTAAACTTGTGCGTCAGGTGTGCACCAGTATTTTTTCCACTCGTTTTCATCTTTTCCAATGCTTTCAAGATAGGTTTTTGTGAATGTGATAGGTGCCCAAAGGCTTTCAGGCCAAACATAGAAGGTTTGATTTTTTAGTCCTTGAATTTCTGGACAAGGCACGCCCCAAGCAATATCGCCAGTAAGACGGAAAGGTGTGAGAGTTTTGCCTGTTCGATAGCGAATTTTATTTTGCGCTAAGATTTCACATGCTTTTTCACGATCTGCAAGCTTGTCAAAAATAATTGTCATGCTTGGCGCTTTTTCATGTCTTTCAAGTTCGGTAAAGTTTGGCAATTTTTCTCTTATCTCATTGAATTTTTCAAAAAATTCTCGTTTAATGTAAAGTTCTGGTTTCTTGAAAAATTCTTTTATCTCTTTCACCATGAAGGAAGGGGTGTCACTTCGCCTTTCTATTGAACTTATCCATTCATTCAAAATTTCATTGCAGTCTTCAAGTTTGAAATATAGGTTTTCAATCTTGACAAGTTCTGGTCTTTCTCCACTGAGTGTGCTGACTGGGTCAATAAGGTCTTGTGGAAGATATTGGTGACCAAGGTCACACTCATCCGCATAGCCTTTCTCGCTTTGGCAATTTTCAACAGGGCATTTGCCAATCACTTGGCGACCATTCAAAAGGCAACCATGAGCCTTGTCATAAAACTGCCATGATTCATGTTTAGACACCATTCCGTTAGCGTCAAGTTTTTCAATAAACTCACGGCTGACTTCTTTGTGGATTTCGCCAGATCTGTCAAACGCAGATGTTGAAAATAGATTGAATCCTATTTCAAATTTTTCAAAAATTTCTTTTTGTCTTATATGGTTCACTTTGACATAGTCTTCGATTGTGACGTTCTTGCCAAGCGCTCCTTTTTCTTTTAGAGCGCGAAAAGACTCATAAGCAGGTGAGCCATAGCAGTCAGTGCCAGACACAAAAATAACATTTTCTTTGCCAATTCGGTCACGCATAAACCGTGCAAAAAAGTCAGCACGAACGGTCATTCCCACATGACCATAGTGAAGAAGTTTATTGCCATATGGCATACCGCTTGTGATAACCGCTCTTTTTGGGCATTCTGGTCTTGGTCTAACAAAATTTTCCATAATCTTATTCCTTTAACTTAGATTTTTTAAGTCGTTAATCATTTTTAATAAAATGAAGTTTATTTTTAATTCGCGTTAACGCATTATCAATGCTTTTTTTTGATATGTTGCCTTTCTCGGCTATTTCATTATATGAAAAGCCTTTGAGGTATAGCGCCAAAACTTTGATTTCGAGTGGACTAAGTGATTTCTTGATTTTCTCTTGGAGTTCACTTATGCTCTCTTTTTCAAAAACAGTCTGATCAGGTTGTGGCAGGGGGGACGGCAGGATAATTT
>CAOJNR010000040.1 GCA_948439925.1 uncultured Clostridia bacterium | reverse complement strand
CCAGTGAAAATTATATCTATTCAAATGAAAAAAGTTGCTGTTTACATTTTGGTATAAAATTTTCTGACAACTGTCAAACAGAATATATTTACAACTGCATTGATGAAAATTTTGAAAAGATTGTGGAAGAGCAGATCGAAAACAATTTATAAAAGGATATATTATGGCAGAAAATATAAAGAAGCAAATTTTAAATTTAACAAAACAAACTGACATAATTGACAATGATTTTAATTCTGACAAAGAGGAGCTTATAAAAGAATATAATCAAAAGGTTAGAGAATTAGAAGAGATTAAAATATTAAAGATAAAACATTTAATTGAAAATAGTGATTTTCCAGTGATCTCAAACAAAGATATTCTTGAATTGCTTACAAAATGTGACGTTAAAAAATATAAAATAAGAATAAGAGATACGGTCAAACTAAATGTTTTTGAAAAAAGAAAATCGAAATATAATAAAATATATAAAAATTTGGAAGTTTATGAAGAAGAAACAAACAAAAAAATAAAACTTTGTTCAGTTTGTTATATTGATAAATCAAAAGGAAGTGGCACAAAAATTCAACAAGAACTTGAAAATATAAACTGGTTTATTCCTTACTTTATAAAGAAAAACAACTTGCCAGCAGTTAGCGAAACTCCATTTGATTTGAAAGGTGCTGAACTGGATAACGATTGCATGTATAACGGCATTGAGTTTACAAATTCTGCCGATAAAATAATAAACTTAATTGATAAGCACATAAATAAACTTTACAAACAACAAATAAAAACCCAACAAGAAGATATTGAGATTGAGTAGAAAACGGCAAAACTGCCGTTTTTTCTTTGCTTTGATTGATTTTATTTAGTTTAAGTGTTATACTACATTTAATGAAAATATCAAAACTTTCACTTAAAAACTTTCGTAACTATAAAACCCAAGAGATAGTTTTCGGTGACGGACTCAATGTGCTTGTTGGCAAAAATGCGCAAGGAAAGACAAATATCCTTGAAGCAATATTTTTTGCAGTCATTGGAAAAAGTTTCAAAACAAGCAAGGATAAAGATGTGATTCTTTGGGGACAGGAGCGTGGACTTATCAAAGCTGAATTTGAGCGCAAATATCGTGACGTGACCGTTGATATTATATTTGATTCAAAGACAAAAAAACAAATTTCAGTTGACGGAATTTCACTGAAAAGAGTGGGAGAACTTCTTGGCCACGCAAACGCAGTATTTTTCTCACCAGATGAACTTAGACTTATCAAAGAAAGCCCAGACGAGCGCAGACGCTTTATGAACATTGACATTTCGCAGACAAACAAAAGGTATTTTTATTTATTAGGCAGATATGATAAAATCTTAGCAAATCGAAACAAACTTTTAAAAACATCAAAAGACTTGCAGACTTTAAAGCAGACTATTGATATTTGGGATAGAGCGCTATGCGAAGTGTCTGAGAAAATATCTGAGGAAAGGGCAAAGTTTATTGAAGAACTTGCACCACTGGCTGAAAAAGCGCATTCATATATTTCAGGCGGACAGGAAAAACTTGAAATTTTCTATAACGGATTAAAAAAGGAAGAAAATTATCAAAAATCTATGCTTTTGAGCTTGCAAAAAAACTTAAATAAAGATTTCAAACTTGGATACACTTCAATCGGAGTTCATCGTGATGATCTTGATATATATTTAAATGGTGTCGAGGTAAAAAATTTTGGCTCACAAGGTCAGCAAAGAACGGTTGCACTTTCACTTAAACTTGCCGAGCTTGAAATTATTAAAAACAGAATAGGAGAGTATCCAATTCTTCTTCTTGATGATGTTTTTAGTGAACTTGACGAGTCCAGACGCAAAAAACTTCTTAATTTCACTTCAAAAACGCAAACGATTATAACTTGCACTGATTTTAATGAAACTAGTGCAAAAGTTTTCACGATTGAAAATGGTTCGATTGTAAATATTACAAAGTAAAATTTTTTATAATGATTTTTATAAAAGCTTTAATATTGCAAGCGCGATTAGAATGAGTCCACTTAGCCAAGATAGGTTGATTTTGCTTGAAAGTTTTTTCCCAATCCAAGCTCCAACAGGAATAAAGAAAAGTGAAAGCAAAAATGAGAAGATTATGAAATATGTCAAATTTACAGGAACGACACCAACGCTTAAACCAACACCGATGGAATCTATTGACAGAATTAGTGCAAGCGTGATAGCTTCAATGGGAGATAGATTTTTATCTTTGTTGATGTCTGCATGACGAGAATCGGTAATCACAGACAGAATTAGTCTAAATCCAAAAATTTTAAATTTAATTTCGCCTTTTTTTGCTTTTTTATCTAATAAAATTTTGATAAGTTCACTTAAAAATTTTATTAACCCAACTGTCAAAAGCAGTGAAAAAGAGATTATATTCGCAGTTGATTGTGAAATAATACCGCCTAAAAGAGAACCTAAAAATATGGAAAAACTCAGCATAACAATATTAAGAAAAGACATAACGAATGCTGATGAAAAGGGAATTTTGATCTTGCTTGTTCCATAGCCAATGCTTACAACCAGTGTGTCGAGAGAAATTGCAAGTGCCAAGATAAGTGCTTCAAAAATTATGTAAAACATTTCTTCTCCTAATTACAATGTATACATGAATATCTAAAATGTGCCTTGGACACTTTTTGCTGTTATAGAAAAAATTAAATTATTGAAAATAATTTTTAAATAAAAAAATAGGTGCATAATGCAACCATAATGCACTAAAATGCACCTTATAACACAAAAAAAGGCGTTTTTTACGCCTTTTTTGCAATTTCTTTGTAATTTAACGCCATTTTTTCTTTCATGTTTTCAAGAGTTTTTCGTGCCTCTTTTGACGCTTCTTCTGAGTTTTTGAAAAGCATTTGATAAATTTTGTCAATATTTTGTTCATAATAAGCTCTTCTTTCACGAATAGGCGCTAAAACTTCTTGCATGATATTGTTTAAGAAAAGTTTCACTTTCACATCACCAAGTCCACCGCGTTGATAGTGAGCTTTAAGTTCATCAAGATTTTTATACTCAGGCAGATATTTTGCAAAATGCTCATCTTTGCAAAATGCGTCAAGATAGATAAACACAATATTTCCTTCAATCTTTCCTGGATCACTGACTTTGATGTGGTCTGGATCTGTGTATGCACTCATGATTTTTTGCTTGATTTCTTCTGGACTATCTTTGAGATAAATGCAGTTTCCAACTGACTTGCTCATTTTAAGTTTTCCGTCAGTTCCTGGCAGACGTTCGCAAGCTTTAATTTCAGGAAGTACCGCCTTTGGCAGTGTGAAAACTTCACCATAAGTTGAATTGAAGGTGCTTGCAATTTCGCGCGTTTGTTCAATCATTGGCAGTTGATCGTTTCCAACAGGAATAATGTTGGCATTGAAAGCTAAAATATCTGCTGCTTGGCTGATTGGATAGCATAAAAAGCCAGCAGGAATGGTGTTTTCAAAGCCACGCATTCCAATTTCAGATTTTACAGTTGGGTTGCGTTTTAAGCGAGCGACTGAAACGAGATTCATAAAATATGAAGTTATCTCAAAAAGTTCAGGAACAAGTGATTGAATAAAAATGCAAGTTTTTTCAGGATCAATTCCCGCAGAAAGATAATCAAGCACAACTTGAATAACGCTGTTTGTGACCTTATCAACATTCTTTGCGTTGTCTGTGAGAGCTTGCGTGTCAGCAATCATTATGTAAAATTTTTCATAGTCACCTTTTTCTTGAATTTTAAGCCTTGTTCGAACAGAACCCACAAAGTGACCAATATGAAGATTTCCAGTTGGTCTATCACCAGTTAAAATTATATTTTTCATGTTTTACCTCTTGGTGTAATTATAAATAACCACATAAGATTTGTCAACTTAAATTGTTATATGAATAAAATTTAAATACGCAAAAATTACCTAAAAAACATAGTATTTTGCGTAAAAACTGCATTTTTATTGCTTTTTTATCAAAAAAAATAAATATTTTTTAAAATTAAAAAATTTCAATAAAATAAGTTCAAAATTTGTCAAGAAAAAATTAAAAATAAGAATTAAAAATTATATTATTTTTATACTAATTTTAAGGTATTTTGCTTGCTTTTGTCGAAAGCATTATTGTATAATAAAATAGATTTAATAGAGATATTTTCTTTATATCTTAAAAATCAAAGGAGAGAGTTATGAAAGGTCGTTTAAGTAAATGTCTTAGTGGGCTTGCAATGGTGCTTCTTATGGCGGGAGCATTTTGTTTTGTCCCTAACTTTTTAAAAGGCTCGGCTGATGCGGAGAGTCTTTCTCAAAGTCAGAAGTTTGAAAACAAAGAGGATGCGATAAACAGCACTAATGGTCAGCAGTGGAGTTCAAGCACACAATTCAGTTTGTCCACTAACACTATAAATGGCGAGACCATGTTTATCATCACAAGCGTTGATGAACTTGCTTATGTTGCAAGAGAAGTTAGTTTGGGAACTGCTGACTATGTCAACGGAAATTTCTATGTTGATTTGGAAGATGGTAACACTCTCGACCTTGCAGGCAGACTTTGGACACCTATCGGAACGCAAACTCATCCATTCAGTGGAAAGTTCTATGGCAATCATGTGACAATTTCAAACATCTGGGTGACTGGTGAATCACTTGCCGAAGAAGGCAGTGCTTATGGACTTTTCGGAAATGTTAATGGTGCGCTTATCTCAGATATCAATGTTTCTGGTTTTGACGCTTTCAACTCAACAAACTCAGACAATGCTGGCTATCTTGTTGGAAATGCAACAAACTCTCTTATCACAAACTGCCACGACCTTCGTTCATACAAAGATTTTGATGGTTCAATCAAAACGGTTAATGGTGACTTAACCACAAAACTTTATATTGGAGGAACAACTGACGGCAAAACTGCTACATACACAAGTTTAGCCAGCGCAGATGCTTCATTAACCTTTTCAGGAGTGACAAAAACTGGCTATGTTGCAATTTACAATCTTCCAGCAGAAACAAGTGGAACATTTGCTTCTGATCACTATAACTCAATCGAAAACAAAACAATCAATATTGCAGTTGATGCAAGTGGTGCTCTTTTGACAGACGGTAATGAAATTTCTCACACTCAATCAAACAATTTCTTCTCAGACGCTCTTCCAACTCTCAGAATTGATGGCACTGACCTCTATGTTCTTCGAAAAGGATATAAAGCAACAATCCCAGCTCTTGATTGGGCAGATGGATTTGTTTCAAATATAACTTGGGCAACCACAACAACCAATGTTGCTTTCAATGTTGGTTATGGTGATGAAAAAACTGTAACACGCACTGGTTCATTTTATGATTACACAATCGCAGAAGTATATGAAGAAGTGCCAGTAAAAAGACCTGGATTTAACTTTGTTGGACTTTACAAAGAGCCAACATTTGAACATGATGCAAGCTTAATCTTTGTGGATGACAGTGAAACAAAAACTGTTTATATCCAATGGGAAGCAAAAATAATTGGTGCAAAACTCAACCTTGGTGTTTCTGATCAAAACGGAAATGATATGGCAAGGGCAGAAGAAAATCCTCTTGTTCTCACAAAGTCAGTTAGTCTTATAGAAGATAGTGTGGAAAATACAGAAATACAACTTGGAAGTCAAGGAAAGACTGATGAAAGTGAAAGTGCAGGTTTTGCAACTTTTGATATCACAAAACACACAACAGATAAAGATATGATCTTCACAGTTGCTCTTAAAGATGGTTTTGCAATTCCAACAACTAATGGATTTGTTAAAGTTGAAAGTTCAACTGTTTTAGGCTCTGACATTCTTTCACCTGGTGTTTATGTTCAATACACCCACGACACAAACAACAAACCACAATACAAAGTGGAAGTTGACGAAAATAATGTTTATACAATCACAGTTCAAAATATCGTTGACGATGACAACTCAACAGCAATCAATATTATTATTGAAAGAAAAACCATCAATGTTCATGTTGATATTGACGGAAGTTCAAATATGTCATCATTAATAAGCAACCCTGAATTTGATTATGTTGCTTCTGACGCATCAAGAAATATCATTTCAGTTCTTGCTGGTGATGCGTTAAGCTTTGAAGCAGAAGCAGAGGATTTATTCTTTATTAAAAATGCATCAATCGTTTATAAATATATCGAAAATGGTGAAGAAAAGAGCGTAAGTGTTAATGAAAGTGTGAATTTCAGCACACCTTCAAAACCTGTTTCAGGTCAAAGCTTTGAACAACCATATAAAGTTGTTTTAAGTTCTCATGAAAATGATGGTGGACACTTCCTTCCAGTTGTTCCAAATGGAAAAAATGAAGATATTGACCTTTACATGTCATTCAGTATTCGTTCAGTTGAAATTGTTGTAAATGTTCTTTTCAACTCAACTAACGATGTCGAGGGCAAAGATTTTGGCGAAAACTATCTTGGTATTTCAGGTGGAGCAGGTGAATCTGGAACACTTAATGGAAGTATCTTGGCAAGTCTTGAAAAAGATCCTAATACAAATCAAGCAGTTATAAGAATTTATATAACAAATAATATTTATTATCAATATATAAAGGATTCTTTGAATGTTTCGGAAGGAAGTGCAACTGTGGGAGAAAGCACTTTGGATACAGACAGCAACGTCAATGTATTTACTTTAACAAGTGTAACAACCGTTAAAGACGGAGAAATCACTGTTAATTATAAAATCAAAGCAAAAGAATATTCGGCTTCAATTAGTTACAAAGTTGAAAGCGGAAACAACACTTTTGTAAACAATAACTTTGCAACAGGGTCTATAAAAAATATCACAAACACAGCACTTGGCAACAAATATTATATTGGTGACACTGCTGAGTTTAGTTTTGGAAGAAAGTTAACTGATGGCGGACTTGGCCAAATTATCACTTTGAAAAATATTAAAGCTAATGATTCTTTATTTACAAATCCAACAGAAGACGCAAGCAAAATGTGGACAGGCTCGATTGTGTTTGATGCTCGTTATGCAACAGAAACAGGTCTTGTTATTGAAGCAACTTTTGAAATTTATGAAATCACTTTAAACTTCCTTGCAAATGAAGCTCAACTTAAATCTGATAGTGGATTAAATGGAATCAGTGCAACAAATGGACTTCAAAATGCTGGTTCAATCGCTGTTGTTTTAAACAGCGAAGGAACTGCCCTTGAACTTTATGAGGGTGGCAATAATTACAATTTCCAACAATCTTTCTATGGCTACACACATGTTGGTTGGTATCTCCAAAACGGTGAAATCACTGACATTAATCCAATTTACAACGGACTTAATGATTATGTTAAAGAAACAGCTTTCCTTGAAAGCATTACAGGAACAACAAGCATAAATGTTATGCCAATCTACCAGAGCAAAATGATCACAATCAGCGCTAAACACGCTGTCGGTGAAGATGCGCAAACAGAGCTTTACACAAGCGATGGTGGAGCAACTTGGAACAATGTTGAAAAGAAAGAGATAACAAAAATACCTTTCACTCATGACATGTCTTCTTACAGCGTTGAAGGAATTATCAATGATTTAAGAAAAGCAGGCTATGCTGTGGCAACTGGCTGGACAATCTCTGGCGTTAATGGTGTTAGCACAAGCATACTTGGCGAACAAGTGAACCTTGGTTTTTCAAATGCTTTTGTGAGCTCTTGGACAAGAGATGATGAAGAAAAAGAAATTATCCTTTCACCAAACTTCACAAACAGACTCAGCTATAAAGTTGTTCTTAAAAATGACAGCGTTGAAGGAAGCGCAACATCAAATTTTGTTATCGCAAATGGCACAACTATCACATTTAATTCTGAAAGAAATGAATATTCAGCAACAGGTGCAACTTCATTTGTGAACGCACACAAGAATGGTCATAGACCAACAGGTTTCTCACTCACTGGTGGAAAAACTGAAAGTGCAGTAAACTTTGGCTGTGACGATAATGGAAATGCAACTGTAACAATCAATGATGCAACTATACTTTCGTTCGTTACAACAGAAAATTATCTTGCTGATGGTGCAGAGATTTTCACTCTCACAACAAACTATGCTCCTAAAACTTTTAAAATAACAGTTGAACTCTCAGATGTTGAAATAGGAAAAAATATCTCTTCATTCTCAGTTGATGTTGTTTTTGGAGAAAAGGTTGGAGGACAATCTGGCAAAACAGGTCTTGAATATTTCATAGACAAGATCGAAAGAAAAGGTTTTGAACTTATCGGCTTTAAAGAAAATGGTGCATTAGGCATTGAATATGCAAGCCTTGTTGACGGCGTATGGTCATATGCAACCTTCCAGCCAGAAAGTGCAAGAAACACAACTGTTTATCCAGTTTGGTCAAGAAAAGCAGACTATACATTCACAACAGTTTCAGTTAGTGCGCTTAATCCTTACTATAATGGCACAGAGCAAAACGTTGCTCAGGGCGTTGTTTCAGTTGATGGCACAGCACTTGGAGAATTCTATAAAAACCTTCCACTTGGAAATGGTGAAACTATAAAAGAATTTTCAATGTCAGTTAACGGAGTTGAAACAAATGACGCCAAAGCGCTTAGCGCAACAGATGTTGAAGAAAAAGAATATATTTTCACTCTTGTGATCGAAGACACTCTTTCAAACGGCAGATTTGGTGGCAATGCTAGCCACACAATCACAGCAAAAGAAAAAGCTGGAATTAAAGCAAATGCTCTCAATGTGACTGATGTGGAATTCAGTTCAT
>CAOJNR010000039.1 GCA_948439925.1 uncultured Clostridia bacterium | reverse complement strand
GTTTCTTCTCATAACAATTTCTCTCGCTGTTGGCGTTGTCAAACTTGCACGAAAGAAAACACTTGTTAAGGACTTATACTCAATCGAAATGCTGGCAAGAACAAATGTTCTTTGTCTTGACAAGACAGGAACAATCACCGACGGAACAATGAACGTTGTCGACTTTCTCACCTTTGGCAAACAAAGAAAGACAACAATCAAAAAGATTTTATCAAGCGTTTTAGACGCGCAAAAATCTGTTAATGCAACCTCAAATGCGCTTATCAAAGAGTTTGGTCGAACAGGTGACCTTAAACCACTCAATGTTATGGAATTTTCTTCCGAGCGCAAATATTCAATCACACAACTGAGCAACCGAAAATGCTATTTCCTTGGCGCTACAACACGAATTGGTTGCAAACTGACTACCGAGCAAAAGGAATTTATTTCCGAGCAACAAAACAAAGGTCTTCGCGTTTTGTGCCTTGCAGAATCAAGTTCGGCATTCGATAAAAAAATGAGCGGATCATCTGCAACTGCAATCGCATTCATCGTGCTTGAAGAAACGATAAGACAGGATGCAATCGAAACTATCCAGTGGTTCAAAGACAATGATGTTGAAATCAAAATTATTTCTGGTGACGACCCTGCAACAGTTTCCAAAATCGCCCAACGTGTTGGCGTTGAAAACAGTGATAAGTTCGTTTCTCTTGAAGACACCTCTTTAAAAGAAGTTGAACAAATGGCTGACCAATTCACCGTTTTCGGCAGAGTGACACCTGAGCAGAAATATACTATCATCAAAGCCCTCAAAAACAAAGGCAATGTTGTTGCCATGACAGGCGACGGAGTCAACGACACTCTTGCTCTTAAAGAAGCCGACTGTTCTATCGCAATGGCTGACGGCAGTGAGGTTGCAAGAAGCATATCAAAACTTGTTCTTCTTGAATCAAACTTCTCTTCCCTTTCAGCAGTTGTGAAGGAGGGCAGACAAGTTGTCAATAACGTGCAAAATTCATCTTCACTATTTCTTATGAAAACATTTTTCGCAATCGTTTTAACGCTTATCACACTCATTATGCGAAAGTCCTATCCTTTCTCGCCTTCAAACATGTTCCTTTTGGAAGCTTTCGTGATTGGAATTCCATCATTCATTCTCACCTTTATTCCAAACACCAGCCGAATCAAAGGAAATTTCATACCTCAGGTTATGAAACGAGCACTGCCGAGAGCGTTACTTATGCTCATCAATGTCTTAGTCATTATGGCTTTATACAATCCAAAGCTCACGCCAAACAATATTGAGATATACAATGAGTATCACACTCTTGCAATTCTTGTTCTCACATACACTGGCTTTCTCAATCTCGTTTCGCTGTGTTTCTCAAAAAATATGATAAAGATAATAACCATCTTTGTGTCATTTATTGGTATAACAGTTGCAATCATAGCCTTTCCTGACTTCTTCGCTATTTCAACTTGCAACCCAACACTGCTTATCACCTTCTTCACGATAATGCTGTGCTCAATCATTGTGATGATACTTCTCAGGGTTAACAAACGTTTTATTGACAAACTGCGCGAGAAACTTATAATGCTGTTGCAACAAAAATAAGACACTCCTTTCGATTTTGCATCTTATTGGTTATACAATAATAAAAAACACAGGTCAACCTGTGTTTTTTTGTTTTAGAATTTAAATTGTCTTTTTTATTCAACGATTAACTCACACTTTTTCTAGCCTACATGCTCAAAGCCAGCAAAGCCTTCAGAAAGTATATCATTTGACTTTTCTATGTGTTGAGCATACTCAAAAAGTTCAATCACAATCGGCAAGTCGTTATTAACTCCTTGTTTATATCTAAAATAGGTGTTGAGGTTTTCAGCTGTGCCATAAACGTGCTTGTAAGTTATTGAACCAATATCGACTTTCGCATAACACGTGTCAACATCAAATGTTGATGAATTCATGCTCACAAACAAATTGCTTGAATTTGAACTTGAAGCCAATTTTGATTGTGCAAAGCTTGCAACAAGCCTGCTTACCCCACTGTTTCTGCCGATAAGCGCCGAACTTGCAACAACCTTTCCAGATGTTTCTGCAATGCTTCCATAATTGGCACAAACTGCAAAATAATTATCTTCTCTAAGCCAACCAGCAAGTCCTCCAACTGCATGGAGATAATTTGCTGAATATTTGCCATAATTTATACTATTGTAAATTTTGCATCCATCAGTTATTGCAACAATTCCGCCAGAATACTCTCCTTCAATTAAACTTGAAACGCCAATATCTCCGAAGTTGATGCACTTCGTTATGCTTGATATATTTTCTCTATTTTGATAAATTCTACCAACAATTCCACCTGTGTATCTTCCTTTCAAATTACATTTATTTATGCAGTTTTCAAGTTTAGAATCAAGGCTATAACCACAAATGCCTGCCGATTCCCAATAAGATTCAATAATTCCTGCACCGGTATCTGACGGACTTACCATACAGTTTTCAATCGTTGACAATTCAGCATGGCCAGTCACACCACCACAGCGCTCATTTGCAATAAGATAATCAACAGTGACATGAACATTTTTTATAGTTGCATTTTCGATTTTTCCAAATAATCCCATATAAGCAAATTCACTGCGAAGGTCAATTTTTGAAAGTTCTGTGTAATTAAATGATTTTAAGTTTAATATTGAAAACTCCTGACCGTCAAAAGTTCCTTTAAACACATCTGTTCCAATTTTATTTCTTCCTATTGGAAGCCAATAATTTCCTTTAAGGTCAATATTGCTTGTAAGTTTAATCACTTTTCCTTGAAAGTTATTATCAAGTTCATTTACTTCATAAGCAACTCGTCCAAGTTCCTGTGGTGTTGATATCAGATAATTTCCATTTTCATCTGTTACAAGCGAAATGTTCTCTGCGCTACTTTCCCAAGTGCTTATCCACTTTGCAGTCACTGTTGCACTACTATTGTCAGAAATATAATAATAATTTTGGTCATCTTTGTTAAAGCCACCAAAACCTGACACGGCATCATGAATTAAAACAACATTTTTCAATTTACCTTTGAAATAATAAGTTGGAGTTGAACCAGAGCCCGCTTCTCCACCAAGAATCATTGAATTGGAAGCATGATAATAAATTCCACTTGAATAACGCTCAGACTGTGCAATTTTTTCTCCATCTAGGTAAAGTGTTGCATAAGTTCCATCAAACACACAACCAAACTGATGCCAACCAGCACTCAAACTTGACCATCTCACATTTGAAACTGCGTTTTTGTAGCCCACGCCTCTTTCATAACAAGCAAAGGCAATACAGCCATCATTATTTTCAATATTCCAGCCACCGCTTTCGGTTGAAGAAATAATTCCAACTTCCCAACGTTTTTCATAAGATGACCAATCTTCTGAGTAAGCTTTGCAACTGAAAGTGAATTTGTCGGTATACATGTAATCTCTTCCCAAATTCACAAAATCACTTGTGCCATTGAAAGTTTTGCTTTCTTTTAAAAATTGAGTTTCTACAATTTTTCCACCGCCGGTAACTTCCCAACCTTTAAAAACCTTTCCCGGATGTTCAATTGCTGGAAGTGCAAACATTGTATTATCATATAGTTCTTCTCGACTCAATAATGTTTCGCCATCAACAATTTGCACACCTTGTTGATATATGAAATAAGGATATAAAGTTGTATCACCATCAATATCCCATGCCCTTATTCCATAGCCTTCTGAATCATAATATTGAATGCCTTTTCCATCTGGCTCAGTAAAATAACCAACACATTTGTCTCCTGCTAAAAACGGAATAGAAATCTTAGGTAATTCGAAACCATAATTCACATGTATAACGTCCATATATCCAGTTATGAAAGTGTTGTCTAATGTTACTTGATAACTTTTCGCCGACCAAAGTGCAACAAGCGTTTTTGAACCTCCTGGAAATCTAACAACTGTTGGAATAGTTAAATCAGTTTCTGTAAACTTACCAAATGCAAACACAGTAACTGTCTGTTCAATCAAGCTATTACCAAAAGTTCCCAGATATGCAACTTGCCAAACAACAGGATTTGCTGCTGTCGCATTTTTACCAGACAAATAGAAAAATCCAATCGTTGAATAAGTTCCTTCATCTTCGTTACAATCAAGTAAATCCCATTTATAAACATAAGTTTCCCATTTCCCAGTTCCATAGTTATCTGTGAGCCATGAGTCTTTTGGATTATTTCCATGTGCATTTGATGCTGCATTTAAGCGATAACCAACAGGTATTTTTGCATGAATAACTTGATAATATGTAGTTTGAGGTTCTGATTGAAGATAATTGGTAAATCCGCCAAGACCTGGCGCTGCTTCGCCTTTTGATGTTATTTGAAGAACCCGATTCGAAACTGGAAAATTTAAGTCTTCTGGCGCTGAAACAAATTCATGAATAACATTACCATTTTCTAAATTGTTGTAAACTGCCACGTCATTTTCTGACTCATTAAAAAATCCACTATTTAATCTGTCATCTATATATCCATAATTAGAAACTATACCTGCAAAATTGTCATCTGGCACCCAACCTGTAAAGGTGTAGCCTTTTTTTGTTGGATTTGGAATTTTATATAACTCATTATATACCAAATAATTATTACCAGTTGATTGCGTAGGCGAGGTTGTGCCTTCAAGTTCACCTCCATTTGCGTTAAGATAAAAAGATTCCGAAAACTCGCCAAAAACTTTTTCTGGTCCATTGAATATTTTATCAAAATTATAATTCATTAAAAACAGACCTAATGATAGGCATATAGCAAAGATAAATGAAAGTGATAAAAGAGTTTTATGAATTTTTCTCATATCGTCCTCCTTTTTTTCATTTTTATTGTATCAAATCCCCCCCCCGCGTCAACTAAAATCGATAGAAAAGTCACGCTTTTTTTGCGTTTCCATTTTGAAAGATGGGCAATGCCAGACATTTTGATGTATATATTGCCATTAATTGCTTAAAAGCAACCAAAAGCATAACTTTTGTTTTAACAAATTAATTTTTAAACAAAAAAAATCCACAAGTTAAGCCTTATGGATTTTTTAATTTATTTTAATAAATTATTTTTTCAATTTTTATTTCACAAATTCTTCATAAAGACCAGCTGTGTTTGCTTTAAGTGTGATTTTTGTTATCGTTGTTCTATCACCATTATTGCCTTTAACTGCAAAGAGGAAAGTGAAATCTTGGATTGCATTTTCTTCGCTGATTGCAAAGTAAACATCCGTGTAAGAAAGTTTGTAATCTCTGTTGTTAACTGAAACATAATCACTGCCATTTGAATTGACGAGTTTCTTTTTTTCATTGAAATGGAGTTGAACATAGTTTGAGCCAAGCGCAGAAGTCACGTCTTGTGAAAAAGTTGTTTCGTTTGAATTTGTATACCAATTGACAATTTGTTTTTCACTTCCAACATTTTCAACTATTCGATAGCCACCAACCTCACCAGAAAAGATTGCTGAAAGATAACTTATATTGAACATATTGTTGTATATTTCATTAAACTTGACATATTCTTCTTTGCTTGAATCAAATCTTTCAACACCTTTCTCGCTGACAATAGTCACTTGGTCAGGATCTGTGACGAAAGCAGGTCTTGTGTCGAAATTGACACAGCCAAGCGTGATAATCACGATTGCCAGTGCAAGCACAAGAGCAAGAATAATAGAGAAAGATATTTTTCTGGTTTTTAATTGTTTTTCAAGATAGGCGTCTTGAATATTTTTGATTTCTTCCATTATTTATCTTCCTCCTTTTTATCTTTTATTTCTTTATCAAGAGTTTTTGCTGGACGTCTTAAACGTGATTTTTTCACTTCTTTATTTTCCGCTTTCTCACCGTTATCAATATCTTCGTTTTCTTTCTTTTCAAGTTTTGCTTTCTTTTGAGTTTTGCTACTTTCTTCCTTTATTTCCTCTTTCACTTCTTTTTCAAGAGATTTCAAAAATTCTTGGTAGCCATTCACAATAGTTTGATATTCGCTTTCAGTGATAATCCCCTCAGCGAGAAGTTTTTGACCTTCTTTCACTTTATTTTCATATATAGCCATTTTTTCCTTACGTTCTTGCTCAGCTCTGATTTTGCTTTCTTTTTCCTTTAGAGCATTATCACGCTCGGTCATAAATGAAGCAACTTCAACTGCATTTTTGCCAGCTATGAGCATATCAATTTCTTCCTTGTTGATTGTTTCTTTTTCAAGAAGAAGATTTGACATTTCATGCAAGAGGTTGACATTGTCAGACAAAAGTTTCTTTGCACGTTTATAGTTATATTCAAGGATATCTCTCATTTCGTCATCAGCCTCAGAGGCAAGCTTTTCTGAGAAATCACGCTTTGACTGATAATCTCTGCCAATGAAAACTTGTTGGTCAGAACCAAGCGAGATAAAGCCAAGGCGTTTGCTCATGCCATAGTCATAAACCATTGCGCGAGCGATTTTTGTTGCTTGATTAATGTCGGCTGACGCGCCAGAAGTCACATCTTTGAATATGAGTTCTTCGGCAATACGTCCACCCATTGTCATAGCGATATCGTCCATGAGGAAATTGTAAGAATAATATGAATTATCATTTTCAGGTCTTGTCATTGTATATCCGCCAGCATGACCTCTTGGAATGATTGAAACTTCTTGCACTTCATCACAATTTTTGAGAAGTTTGCCAAGAATTGCGTGACCTGACTCATGATAAGCTGTGATTTTTCTGTCTTTTTCAGTGATAAGCCTGCTCTTCTTTTGAGGACCCATCGTCACTTTATTTATTCCTTCTGTGATGTCTGACATTATTATTGTTGGTCTGTTTGCTCGCGCTGCAAGGATTGCTGCTTCGTTGAGCATATTTTCAATGTCAGCACCAGTAAAGCCAACAGTTATTTTTGCAAGAGTTGCAAAATCGACACTTTCATCAATAGGTTTGTTTCTTGCATGAACTTTGAGAATTGCCTCTCTGCCCTTAACATCTGGCGCGTTGACATAAATTTGTCTGTCAAATCTGCCTGGACGCATAAGTGCTGGATCAAGAACGTCACTTCTGTTTGTTGCTGCAAGAACAATTATACCTTCGTTATTTTCAAAGCCGTCCATTTCAACAAGGAGCTGGTTGAGTGTTTGTTCGCGTTCATCATTTCCGCCACCAAGTCCAGCACCGCGCTGTCTGCCAACGGCGTCAATTTCGTCTATAAAAACAATGCAAGGTTTATTTTTCTTCGCTTGGTCAAAAAGATCACGCACACGTGATGCACCAACACCAACAAACATTTCAACAAAGTCTGAACCGCTGATTGAAATGAATGGAACGTTTGCCTCACCTGCAACAGCCTTTGCAAGAAGAGTTTTACCAGTTCCTGGTCTGCCCACAAGAAGCACACCTTTTGGAATACGCGCACCAAGCTGAGTAAATTTTTGAGGATTTTTGAGGAACTCAACAATTTCGGCAAGTTCTTCCTTTTCTTCCTCAGTGCCTGCAACATCAGTGAACTTGATTTTGCTTGAAGTATATGCCTTCGCTCTTGACTTTCCAAAACTCATTGCGCCCTTGTTTGAGCCAGCGATAAGTTTGAATATCATCACGATTATGAAAATTCCAAAAGCAAGATACAAAAGTGGATAAATTATATTCCACCAGTTTCTTCCAGCAGGAATTTTATAGACTTGAATTTCTGGATGGTCTTTAAGCATTTCAGTTATTCTTTCAATCAGTCCGTCATAAGCGTCGTAAGTAAAGTAATAATCTGAATATTTTGGAAAGACTTTTGCATACTCAGAGCCTTCAATAAGGATGTAAGCTCTGCCATCTTGATAGTGAATAGCCACCATCTTATCTGTATTGCCTTCCTCGTCAGCTTTATGAGTTCCGTCAATAAGCTCTACAATCTCTGCTTCTGGGTTGTTTAAAAGTTTGCCTGGATTTCCGTCATTTGTGAAAATCAAAACAAACAATAAAACAATCAACAAAAGCACGAGCAAATAAGAAAATTTAAATTTAGGTTTGTTGTTCTCGTTCAAAGTGTTCCTCCCTGTATAAACTTAAAATATTTTATCACAAATTTCAAGATAAGACAACTATAAAGAGGTCTTTTTGAAGATTTTTCAAATTTTCTTTTTGCAAAATTCGCACTTTTATCTTTTTATGTTAGTCAGATTGCACATCCACTGCAAACTTAAAGGTTATAAATCTCAGATAATCTTCTGGATCTTCAAGCCTTGAAAGAAATTTCTCAAACTCACCTTTATTATCACTTTTAAACTGCTTTGCAATTCCAAGAACGTCCACCTTGTTCTCTCTGAGAAGATTTATTGACTGAGCGAACTGCTTTCTAATACTATTTTGAATAAGCGATTCTATCTTTGGTGAAATCACACTAAATTCGGTGTTTATCTCCACACTTTTTCCATTACTATTCACTTCCATAAGTTCAACGCCAACTATTAAGTTAACTTTAAAAACAGGATTTCCGTTTATAAACTTGGTCGCAGTGCGAACTTGTTTGTTCCTTATTATATATGTTAGGTTTGCTCCTTTGTGAACGTCATCAGTCACATTTTCAAGATAAATGGTTTGGTTGCTGGCTTTTTGATTGATAATATTAAGTCCCGCGAGCTCTTTCTCAGAAAGTTTTAAAACCTTTTTTCCTTCCTTCAAAATCAGCGTTTCGCCTTTATTCCAAATCTGCTTAGGCCCGCTATCCTCTGCTGTGTCACCACCGCCTTCACCAGATTCGCCACCCGAGCCATT
>CAOJNR010000038.1 GCA_948439925.1 uncultured Clostridia bacterium | reverse complement strand
CACGACCTCCAGCGTGACAGGCTGGCGTTCTAACCAACTGAACTACCGAGCCACAGATATTTCTGTGTTTTTGATGATTTCCTTTCATATTGTCACCTATGAAAGCTTGTCCTTGAAAACAAGATCTTTTTTTACACCGCCTCATAAACGGCATGGACGGGGTTCGCACTTGCAAAGCAAGTGGCAACTTGAAAAGTTGCAGTCCCTTGAAGGAATGAATATATATTGAGTTTTAAAACTCTGGTGGGCCTTCAGGGACTCGAACCCCGGACCGACCGGTTATGAGCCGGTTGCTCTAACCAACTGAGCTAAAGGCCCACAAGCAAGATTTTTGTTGGTCGGGGTGGAGGGTCTCGAACCCCCGACCTCATGGTCCCAAACCACGCGCTCTACCAACTGAGCCACACCCCGCCAAGCAATCTTGCTTGGTTATTTTATAATAAATTAACGAATATGTCAAGGAAAATTCAATAATTTTTTAAAAAAATATCAAAATTTGTTCCTCTACACTAACATAATATACTAAACTTAACTTATTTGCAACAAATTAATCAACAAAAACGTCTGAATCCGATTGTTTTTTTATAAATATCAGATATTTTTTCACTTCTTCAAAAGAAATTGGTGTGAAGTTGTGATAAGTTGTGCAAACATTGAACCCATTTTTCTTTAAAGGTTTCAAATCATGAACATGACCATAAAGATTGAAACAACCTTCCTTGCAGTCAGATGGTTTATGGGTCATATAAACATCATCCCCATCAATTTTTTGCTCCAAGTATGCTCCATCTCTGACAACATCTTTAAAACCGAGATCAATAAGACTTGCTCTAAACTTTTCAAAATCACGGAAATCCTTCTTTTCGTAGTTACAACAAACCAAAATAATTTGACCTTTAAGTTTCTTCACATTTTCATACTTGCCAAAATCACCAAGGTGATAAACAATATCCTTATCTGAAACAACCTTATTCCAGCGTGAAATAATTTCATTATCATATTCATCAAAACTGTCAAAAGGAGTCATTCTGAGTCTGTATCCTTTCAAAATACCAAGATGAGTGTCTGATGTGAAGAAAATTTGTGCTGGGCTGACTTCATTTCCATACTTTGTCAACCTTTCCACAAAATCACGCCAAACAAGCTGATTTGGAGCCATGTCATAAACATAATTGACAAGCATACCCATAGAAACTTTTGACTGCTCTTTCAATAATGAGTTGATTGAGATAGCTTTTGTTTTAAACCAATCTGGATTCACAATATAAGCAATCGGTGCAAGGTCATAGATAGTTTTAATTCCAAGATCAGTTTCATCAACTCGCGAAGATGACTTAATTTTACTTAAAAGATATCTTCCAACGTCGTTTACAGCAACATTTCTTTCAAACTCATACTTGCTTGTCACGATAAATTTGCCAACATAAGAAGGTATAACTGTCAAAAGCACACCGCTCTTGGCAACAATCTCAAAAGCTTTCTTGTCAGCTTTATAGTTCGTGTCAGTAAATTCTTCCACAAAAGTATGTCTTGTTCCAAACCAAACAATATTTATATTTTTCTTAATTTCAGGAGCTCGTGTCAAGGCGATTGCAATGTTGGTCAGCGGTCCAAGGCAGGCAATGGTCACCTCTTCCCTTTTTGCAACTTCAATAATTTTCTCAACAGCAGGAGATGTCTTCTCATATAGACCACTCACAAACCCCTCACTGCCCTTATAAACTATTTCAGGAGTTTTTATTCCAATATATCTAAGAATTCTGCTTGCTTCAAGCGCACCTTCAATAATGCTGTCGCGTGCATTTATGTGCCTTATTTTATCATTGAATGGTGCAATAGTGATAGCTTCAATATTGAACAAATCTTTATGAGCAAAAGCATAAGCAATCGCGAACGCATCATCAACGTCATTGCCAGTGTCTGAATCTATAATAAGGTTAATTTTATTAGACATAATTCCTCCGTCTTAATGTTTTTATTTTAGCATTTTAAAAGAATATTGTCAAAATAAATATAAACAAAAACATAAAATTTCTAAAAAAATAAAAATAAGTAAAAATGATTTTGAATAAATTTAATATTATGTTAAAATTATTTTAGTTTTAAGGAGTTATCATGATTAAAATTATCACAGATTCAACTGCATATATTCCAAGTGAATATTTGCAAGAAAATGATATAAAAGTTATTCCTCTTCGTGTTCTTTTTAAAGAAGAAGAGTTTGATGAAGGTTTACCTGGAAGTTACCACTCATTTTTTGAGGTTTTCACCAAAGAAAAAGTTTTTCCAAAAACCAGCCAACCTTCTTTAATTGAATTCACAAACATGTATAACGAAATTATTGCAAATGGCGACGAGGCCATTGTTTACACAATTTCATCTTCCCTTTCAGGCACAAATTCAGTTGCGAATCTTGCCAAGGAGCAATGCTCTGCCCCTGAAAAAATCACTGTTATTGATTCTCAGTCTGCTTGCCAGACAACTTGGGGATACATTATGGAAACAGTGGAACTTATTAAAGCTGGAAAAAGCCGTGAAGAAATTGTTCAAGCAATATCTGCCCTTCAAGAAAACAGCACAATATGTTTTGTTCCCGATTCACTTGAATATCTCGCACGTGGTGGCAGAATTGGAAAAGTCAGTGCAACCATAGGCACAATTTTAAACTTAAAGCCAATTCTCATGTTCAAAAAAGGAACTCTTGGTTGCGAAAAGAAGACAATAGGCATCAATAAAGCAATTCTAGACGTTATTTCAATGATTCCACAAAACATCAAAAAACTTTTCATTATCCATATTGCAAACAGCAAGTTTTTTGAACTTTTGAAATCAAAACTTAAAGGAAAATTTAACGTTCCAACTTTTGAAGGCGAAATCGGTCCAGTTGTGGCAGCCCATATTGGTCCAGCTGTTGGAGTGGCTTGGATATGCTAAGAAAAACAGCGATAGTCACAGGTGCATCAAGTGGTATCGGCAGAGAAACTGCCCTGCTTTTTGCGCGCAATGGATACAATGTTGTGCTTGCTGAGCACACTTCGTCAACAAAAGAGGTTGAAGAAGAAATAAGACTGCTTGGCGTGGAAGTTCTTTCAGCCCCATTTGACCTTGAAGACGAAAGCAAAATCAAATCTTTTTTTGACACTGCTTTTAAAAATTTTGAATATATCGACTGCATAATAAACTGTGCAGGAATTGCTTTAAAGCAAAAACTTTTTATAGATGTGACAAGCGAGGAAATTGACAGAATTTTGAATGTAAACTTGCGTGGAAACATGCTTGCTTGCCGTGAAGGGCTCAAACACCTCACCTCTCAAAAACATGGAAGCATTGTCAATGTTTCCTCAATTTTAGGAGAAACTGGTGGAAGCTTTGAAAGCGTTTATTCCACTTCAAAAGGCGGGATTATCGCTCTCACAAAGTCCCTCGCAGTTGAGTTTGCACCGTTTGGAATTAGGATTAACGCTGTTGCACCAGGCTTTGTTGAAACAAATATGACAGCAGGACTTGATGAAGAAGCACGCAACGACTGCATAAGTCAAATCCCGCTTTCAAGACTTGGACAACCATGCGACATTGCAAGCCTCATATATTTTCTAACCCAAGATGGCGCATCATACATAACTGGTCAATGCATTGGCGTCAACGGCGGTGCTTTAAGATTTGACTGACATAAGTCAGTTTTTGAAAATTTTAACATATCAAAAAAAATGCACAAGTGTGCATTTTTTTTATTCGTTCTCTCCATTTCCGCCATAAAAGTCAAAAGCTTTCATAATCTCCGCAAGGTCGTCTTTTGGGTTTATCGCTTCTTTAAGGTCAAAGCCCGAACTTTGAATTGAGCGAGTTTTTTCCTCTGGTCTTGTGTCCAAAAACTTATCAACAAGGTTTGCGTAACTTTCTCCGTCTTCAAGTTTCATATCGGTGACAGGTTTTATCATATTCTTTTCATTTATTCTATCAATCCTTACCTCGCGTGGCGTTTCTGACGCTTTGCGATAACCTTGCATTTTGTTGAGAAGCATTCTCATCGAATCATTTTCAGTTTTGATTGGATTTGTCAGTTCTGCTCTTTCACTGAAATCCAGTTGCTGTAAAATTTGTTCAATATCCTCTGAAATTTTGCGAAGTGAATTGTTATGTTCGATTCCTGGATACTTGATAGAAAGTTCTTGAAAAAGTATCTCAATCTGACCATACACCATTTTAAGTTGCGTTGCTTTAAGTTCTGTCAAGTTGCGCTTGCCTTCATCTTCATATTTTCTGAACATATCAAGAGCACTCATTATGCTTCTTTCACGATTTTCAAGGTCATAACTTTTGCTTTTATAATCCAAAAGTTTCTTTTCTGATTCAAGCACTTTGAGTTTCTCTTCCATAAGCATTGCTTCATGCTCAGCTTTCAGCTTTGCAATAAACTCTTCAACTTCCCGCCTGTTATAGCCGTTATACTCGCTCGAAAACATAACTTAACTCCTTTTAATATAAACAAAATATTTCACTAATAATAATAGCACACCCACCCCACCGATTGCAAGTGAAATCCAAAAAGGAATAAGGTTTATTTGACTTAAAAACTCACTTATTGACACAAAAAATAACAAAATTGCAATAAAAAAGTGAAAATATTCGTGGTGCGTAATATAAGTGATCATTGAAGCAAACGCAAAGGACAAAATCAGCATCAAAGCAAGAAATTTTGAAAGTGGCGTCAAAATTGCGAGCACCCCACTAATGCCAACAAAGAATAGCAGTGAACCGAAATAGCAATAGGAATCAAGAAAGAGAAGTTTTGATTTCACAAGCAAATGTCCGCCAAGGAAGAAGCAAAGTCCAAAAAACCAAATATAATTATTTTTCAATAAAACAATGGACAAAACAGCTTGTGCAATTATCAGTAGCCAAGTTATAAAAAAAGAGCATCTCAGTATATCAGTTTTCTTTATTCCAGCAATTCTTCCCCTCATGCTCTAATTATTTACAATATTTTGAGTTTTTAGTCTTATCACGTATCTTTTTTATTCTCTTTTTTCTTGACAGGTTTTGGCAGTTTTTCAGGAACAAGTGCTTTCTTGACGCCTTTCTTTGCAAGTATAAAATAAGTCACAATGATAATCAGTCCAACTGCAATGAGAATTATACTGAGAAGCTGTGAAGCGCGCAAAGAGCCAATCATCAAACTGTCACCTCTGAACTGCTCAATGACTGCACGACCTATCCCATACAAAATCAGATAAAGCGCAGAAACTGATCCTCGGTGTTTGAGTTTTGCTTTATACAAAATAATCATCAAAATCGCAAAAACGATAAAGTCCCAAATGCTTTCATAAAAGAAAGTTGACAAGTGCCAAACTCCATTTATTTGAGTTGAAAATGGAAACCATTGAAGTGCCTCGTTCGTGACCTCAATTCCATAGCAACAGCCTGAAAAGTAACAACCAATTCGGCCTATTGCCTGCCCAAGTATAAGCGAAGGAACAACCACATCGCCAACATCAAGGAAGTTCTTTTTATGAATAAGACAATAGAGCATAACGCCGATTGCACCACCGATTACTCCACCATAAATTGCCATTCCGCCATTCCAAATAGCGAAAAATTCAAGGAAAGAATAACTCTGTTCACTGAAAATCACATAATAAGTTCTTGCACCCAAGACTGAAAGAGGCAAAACATAGCATGCCACCAAAATTATGTTATCACTTTTTAATCCACGAAGCCTTGCATTTTTGCAAGCAACAAAAACGCCAAGCGCCATTGCAAGCGCTATCAAAAAGCCATAATAAGAAATTTTCAGCCCAAAAAGCAAAAAATATGAGTCAAAAAATCCAAACATATACTTTATTATATATCTATATGCTCACTTTTGCAAATAAATTTCACACATTCCCCGTTCATTTGCTCTTTACAAATAAAAAAGTGTCAACAATATTCTTAAAAAAATTATAAATATCCGAATAATCTTTTGTTTTCGGCACAAAATATAACTGTTCGGCAAATGAATTATGAGCCCGAACGATAAAAAAAGCCAACAAATTACGGTTGGCTTTTTTTTATTTTAAATTATTTATTTAAATCTTGGCACTAACTTTGAAAAGTTCATTGTTAAGGAATTCGTTATTCTTGTCAAAGTCACGATAAGCAACAAGAAGAGTTGTCCAAAGTCCACCCTCATAAGCTCTGCCAAGTGAGAGAACTTTTTGTGCGATAACAACTGACTCAACAAAGTGACCATCGTCTGTTTTTTCTGAAAAAGTATAGTTTTTATCAAGTGTTCTCAAAACTTCAACAATATCATTGACGAAAAGCACAACTTTTTCACCTCTTTGCATAAGCTTTTGACAAAGCCCAATCGCATCAACTGCACGTTCAAGGCCAGCTGACGCCTCGCTTCCATAAACTGTTGTGAAAGTTGTCACATTATCAATGTTATTATACATTATATCATTCTCAAAAGAAATGTTAAGGCCAAGCACGATAACTCTGATTCCACGGCTTTGGCAGTCTTTTGCAAAATCTTCAAATTTTTCATCTTCAAAGATATCGTTGGTGTATTCAATGACATTGCGTCGTCCGCAACAAATCATATCCGTTCCAAAAGGCAATTTTTCACGAGAAATGATTGGTCTTGGAGTTTCAATCTCTTTGACGGCATATTCATCAACATTTGTGAAATTGATTTCCATAAGGTTATCAGCCATAAACTGACCGACATTGTTGATTTTGACGCATCTAGCTTTAACAAAATCGCCTTGACTGAGGTTATATTCTTCAAGCATTTCATCTGGAATAAAAACTTTAATACCAAACTTGTTATCAATGAAATAAGCGGAAAGATTTGCAATTCTAAGAACGCCAGTGAGAATTTTAAATTCTTTTGCGATATGGTCAAAAGTTGGAATTTCTTGCGCAAAACAAATCAAACTTTCATAACTTGGTCTGCCTTTTGGCACAACAATTTTTTGATTTTCTTCCATGATAACTGCGTTCATAATCTCTTCAATCGTGCCAAGTTTTTTGTAAGGCCTGCCCTTTTTTGAAAGCGCCAAATCAGCCATACCTGTGTTTTTAATGTTGGCTCTGTTTTCAATTATGAGGTCAACAAGTTCGCTTCTTCTTTTGGTTGTTGGCGATGAAATACCCAGTTCACGTGCCAAACCGCGCAACTCATAAATTCCCAATTTGCGAACAAGAACATCTTTAAGATTATCATTACTCATATTAAGTTCTTCATTAGTAATTGTCATGAAAACACCTCTTTCATAACAATATTATCACAACCTGTCGAATTAGTCAACCCTTTTCGACTAAATAGGAAGAAGAGAGGTAATAAATCCGCAAATAACGGCAAGAGCATACAATAAAACAGTGATTGCAAGGTTCTCTTTGACCTTTTTGAAGTTGGCTGTGTAGAGAACAATAAGCCCCACGCCTGCACCCGCGCAAAGCCCTGCAACAAGGCCAGCAAAGCCGATAACGCCAGCCATATATAGCTCAACAATAAACACTGATGCTGCGCAGTTTGGAATAAGTCCCACAAGCGAAGCCACCAAAATTTGAATATATTTGTTGTCAGTAAAAAGCACCTGCAAAGGTTCAAGTCCGCCACAATAAACCTCAATTAAGTTTATTGCCAGCGTGATAACAAAAATGTAAGCAATAATTATTGCAGTATGTTTGAGTGCGTCCAAAAAGATATTTTTTGTGCAGTTATGACCATGCTCATGAGCGTGCGGACTGACAACCTCCTCTTCTGGCTTTTGCTTTTTGCGCTGAAAAAGATAAATCACGCCATCAACAGAATATCCAACAATAATAGCCAGCACAAGCTTAACTGCAAGAAGAAGGAGAAGTTTTGGAATAAATTGCGGATTTGCAATCATAATAGGAACAGCCTCGTCACTAGTTGCAATAAAAACGGCCATAAGCGTGCCGAGTGAAACCACACGTTTTGAATAAAGACTGCTGATAACTGACGAAAAGCCACACTGAGGAACACAACCTAAAAAAGCACCAAACAAAGCTCCTGCTTTTTTCGTCCGGTGCAATAATCGAGAATATTTGTGATTCTGACTGTGTGAAAAATAACTGACAAGTAGGTATGCAAGATAAAGTATAGGCAAAACTATTGCAGTATCTTTCAGCGCATCTAAAAGTGCGTCTAAAAACATCTAAATTCCCTCATGATTTTTATTTGTTATCTTTTGTTTTTGTTGAAGCTTTTGCTTTGCTTGCTGGTTTTTCAACTTCCTCTTGTGGTTGGTTGATTGTAAGGTCGTCAAGTTTGAGTTGTTTTCCTCTAACCTTACGCTTTGGCAAGTTTTCAACTTGTGGCGTCTGTGAAGTTTTAGGTTCTTCCTTTGTTTCCACCTTTTCTTCTTCGCTTACGCTCACCTTTCCAGCCTTAGCTTCAAGTTCAGCCTTAACTTGTCTATATTCACTCATTCTCTTTGCACTTTCATTTGGAGAATAGAGAATGATTGTTTGTTTGTCTTGATATCCAATCTCGCCATCAAGACTTGCTGAGATAACGCTCTTTCCAAGCATTTCATCAATTCTGCCTTTATTGAAAGTTGAAACTTCACTATTGTCAGCGAAAAGCGCAATTTTGCCATTGTTCATTGTTCCAACTTTTGAGTCGTTAAGAAGATAGGTTATATCTCCACTGAGCATACTTACAAGTTTTGCATTGTTCATTATGCCTGTGATTGAGCCAGTTATCATTGTGACAATTCTTGCTTTGTTTCTAACAAACATAACTCTGCCTTCTGTCATTGTTGCAAGCTCAGCTTTATCATCAACAAAACGGATAAAACCTCCATT
>CAOJNR010000037.1 GCA_948439925.1 uncultured Clostridia bacterium | reverse complement strand
GATTATTTATAAAAAACATCAAGGTGCATTTGTATCTTTTTCAGATTACATTGCTTATAATAACAAATTATAAAAGGAAAGTCAACAGTTTTGGACTAAAATTTTAAAAATTTTTATCTGTTATTTGCATAGTTATTTCTGGCAAGTTTTGATTTTTGTCGTTTAAGTCGTCATACTTTTTATTTATGCTGTTAAGGATAACGGATGTGACAATGGCAAAGCTCATTGCAAGAAGAACAAGAGTTATTGCAAGAATTTTTATCCATTTTCCTTTATTTTTTTCTTCCATTTGATTTTTCCTTTGAGTTTTGTTAGCCAATTATAGCACTTTGAAAGGGCTTTTGTCCACAAAAAGCCAAGTGTAAAACGCTCTAAAAGCAGAAAAAAGACAAATTCAAGCAAGGTGAAAAGCCGAAACTCTCCATAATTTATTGCCATATTGATAAAAAATAGACAGAGAAAAGAAGTCAGGCTTGCAAAAAAGTATACTATCTGCGCAAGCCACTTTTTCTTTTTTATCGGGAAAAGGATAAAATTTGCCAGATCAAAAGTAAGCCCACAGGCAAGTCCGCCGAGGGCTACGAAAAGAATTAGGATGGGTTGGTTAAATGTTGGATAGAGCATTACTTAAATATCCTTTTGAGAATAGGTGTTTTTTGATTTGAGAGTGAGGAAAGCTTAACGTTTGAAAATTTTCCGCTAAAAATCACTTCCGAGCTTTCAAGATCAAGTTTTTTCACTTCGATTGATGTTCCAGAAATTATGATAGCGTTGCTGTCGGTGTCAACAACGGCTTGACTTGTGGTGGAGGACACAACGCGCTTTGCGCCTTTGATTGTGATTTGTTCGTTGTTTTCGATAAAAATTGATTGATTCATATTTTGCTCCTTTTTGGCTTTAAATTTTTAATGAAAGTGCTTCTTTTTTAATTTTATTAACAAAATATCAAAAAAATGCTGGCTATTTAATGAAATTTGTTATATTATATTGCTATGCAGAAAATTGAATTTGAAGTTAAGAAAAAGGACAAGCTTTTGAATGTGCTATGCGCGCAAGGTTTTTCATACAGTCACGCTTGCAAACTTTTGCGAAATAAAGATGTTAAAGTTGATGAGGTGAGAGTCAAAGAAAACATAGATGTTTTTGAAGGCTCAGTTGTAACTGCTTTTTATCCTGACGGCACGCTTAAAGAAAACTTTGAAATTGTTTATCAAGATGAAAACATCATATGTGTTAACAAAGGCAAGGGCATTGAGGTTGAAGGTAAGGACGGACTTGAAGGCAAGATAAAAGGCGCGATTGCAGTGCACAGACTTGACCGCAACACAGAAGGATTGCTTATTATGGCAAGAAATAGATTTGCCGAAGAGGAACTTTTGTTGGCTTTCAAAAATCACACAATAACAAAAAAGTATCTCGCCGAAGTTGTTGGGAACACAAATTTCAATGGCGAAATATATAAGGCATACATTGAAAAGGACAGCAAAACAAGTTTTGTCAAAGTGTTTCCAAATGACAAAAAGAACAGGCAAGAAATTATCACAGCTTTCAAAACTGTCAAGTCGGGCGGGTCAACAAGCATGGTGGAATGCACTCTTTTTACTGGCAGAACTCACCAGATTAGAGTGCACCTTGCATATCTCGGACATCATATAGTTGGCGACGGCAAGTATGGCACAAATGAAAATAACAGAAAATTCAAAGCCAAATCACAAAGCCTTGTTTGTCATTATCTCAAACTCGATGGACTTGGCGTGCACTTAAATTATTTAAACGGAAAAGAATTTAAATTAAAAACAAAATTTGAAAATAAATAAAAATTAATTAAAAAATCGTAAAAATATTAAAATTAATTAAAAAAATAATAAAATTATAATTAAATCAATAAAAAATTCAGAATAAATTTATTTTGGATTTTTTTTGTTTATTTATTATTTTAGCAAAACTTAAAGACTGTCGTGGTAACGAAAAACCCATATAGTTTTTTTGAAAAGATATTAAAAACGCCCATATTTTGCAAAAAATATCCTTTTCATGAAATATAGTTAAAAGTTTTTAATTAAAGAAAATTTATAAAAATAACTTAAAAAAATATTAAAAAATTAAATAAAAAATAGAAAAATAATTAAATCCAATAAAAATTGGTAAAAAAATAATAATTTAATTTTTATTTTTTTGTTGTGTTTTTTTATTGAGTATATTTAATTAAATAAAATAATTATATTAATATTAAAAAATCATTTTGGAAAATGACTAAAAAAGTGGTAGAATACAAATGATAAAACATATGACAAACAAAAGGATTCGCGAATGAAAAAATATATTGGTTTGGTATTTGCATTTGTATGTTCTTCACTTTTGGTCTTTTCCTCTTGCGGAAGTTCAAGTTCGTTGAGCGGAGAGTTTGAAGAAAGTGAATACATTTTATCGTTGGGCGAAAATGTTGACCTGCTTGAAAATTTTTCATGTAAGGGTTTTGCTATTGGCGACATGAAGATTGAATTCTCTCGTGACGACCTTTTAAAGTTTGACAGTGAAAGCGGAAAGTATACATCAGTGAAAACTGGTGAAGCGAGTGCGTGGGCAGTTGTTCAAGGTCAAACTGTTGCGACAACCAAAATTTTTGTCAAGGAAAGTTTTTCTTCCGTTCAAGAAATTTCTCTTTCAGCTGATGGCGTTCTCTCTTGGCAAGAAAGCTACGTGATTTATTCGGGTGTTAAAGTTGTTGCAAAAAATTATCTCCTTGTCATCAACGACCAAGAATTCACCACTGACACAAACAGCTACACGCTTTCAGAGCGCGGAGTTTACAATATCAAAATTAAAGCACTTGGCTCAGAAAGTGATAAGATTGACGAGTCAAGATTTTCAAACGCTCAAACTTTCCACTATAAAGTTATGCCAGAACTTGAAAGCCTTAGCGTGCAAACAAGCAGTGAGTATAACAACCACAACGTTCGTGTCAGCTGGGACTCTGTTGACCGCGCTGTCTATCGCGTTAAGGTTGACGGTTTTGTTGTTGAGGAAAGGCTTATTCGAAATGAGTTCACTTTCAGTATGAAAAACTATGCTGGTGGTGATACTGCTTTTGTTGAAATTGAAGTTGTTGATTCGCTTGGTGAAAACATCTCTTCGCTTAAAGCATTTTCAATCACAAAGCTTCAAGCCCCAAATCTTTCTTATGATGCGCATGACGGAGAGGGTAAAATAACTTTTGGTAATCTAACTGATGCGTCTGAATATTTCGCTCGTGTTGTTAATCTCCAAACAAATGAGGAACACTTTTTGGAAGCTTCCGATTTTACTAAGCTTGGCGGACAAGTCAGCACTTTTGTCAATGGAATAGGCTATGGTGTTTACTCAATCACTGTTCAAGCCAAAGGTCAAGGATTGCACGCAAACAGCAACTCTTCTGAGGCGCTCACATTTATAAAACTTGCAGTTCCAGAAGTGAATTTCTCGGTTGAAGGCAACACTTTACGTTTGCAAACTGAAAAAGATAGCTATGTTGAAAAATATAAAGTGACCTATGCTGGCAAAGAAGAAGTTTGGGATATAAATAAAAACCCAACTTTAACTCTCGATATTTCAGACCTTAATGCAGGCGAATTTGATCTATCAGTGGTTGCGCTTCCAAAAATTGTTGATGGAAATGTGGCTGGAATTGTGATAGGTTCAATAACAACTTCTCGTGTTGTTAATTCAGATAGTTTTGATGGCAAGTTCTATGTGCTGGATGAAATTGGTGAAATTTCTCATTCTCACGATAAGGCAAGCAATACCAGCAAAATTTCTTTCACTAGACCAGAAAATTCAGATAAGTTCACTCTTTCACTTGGCGATGCGTTTACCTCAGATAATTTCAGTATAAATGGTGATAAGGTTGAATTTGTGATTTCTGATCTTGCTCGCTTTGCTTCCTCAAACGGAGAATATAACTTCACAATTTCTGCTATGCGTTATGACGGGCATTCAACAATCGTAACAAAAAATAAAACACTGAAAGTTCTTGGCACAGTCACAGCAAGCGTAGAACAAGAAAATGGCTATTTCACATGGAACGCTCTTAAAGATGTGGATGCTGACAAGATTGAGTATCGATATGAAATCTACGAGGCAGACAAGGACTATAATCCAACTGTGAACCTTGTTGCATCGGCATGCACAAAGGATACAAAAACAGAAAAACTTTCTTATGGTTTTTATGTTATAAAAGTCTATTCAGTTTCACTCGACACCAATCTCTATCTTGATAGCAACTTTGAAACTGACACTTTCTTCTCACAAGGGTTTCATGTTTTTGAGCAAATCTCTTCGCCAAAGGTGACTTTCTTTGAAGATGGTGGTGCGTATAAACTTAAAATCGAAAAAGCTGAGCATGCAAGCCGATATGATATCTTTGTTGATGGCGTAAGCAATGGTAACCTCATAAATGACACTGCGTCAACGCTTATTTACACTTTCCAAAATCAAGACTTTGGCACTGCAAAAGAATATAAAATTTCAGTTGTTGCAAGTGCGCCAAACAATTCAATTCTTCATCCTCAGTCAGAAGAAAGCGTGATCAAAGTGACAAGACTTGCGCCTCCAAGCTTTGACAGCAAAAAAACAAATGTTGAATTTGACAAAACTGGAAACAAAATCCATGAAAAACTTTCATTGAGTTTAATTGACCATGCGGACAAGATTGAAATATACAATGGCTCAGCTCTTTTGGGCAATGATGTTTTCAGTGAAAACGTGCTTGATTTCATTTCTTTTAAACAAAATGAAATAACGCTTGATTTCAAATATATCGCATTGGAAGGATCAGAAAATGAAGTTTATCTTGACTCACTTCTTGCTCGTCACACTTTCAAGCGCATGACAAATCCAAGCAATATTGTTTATAACAATGGCGACATAACATTCACAAATGCAAGCGGTGCAGATGTTGAAAAATTTGTTGCTTTCATAACTCTTGTTAATGACAATCCAGAACAAAATTACACCGTTCGTCATGATTTCACAGGTATAAAATTTGATTTGAGCGAGTTTATCAATAACATTCAAAACGATGAAACAATCGGTGAAGCTTTTGCTTCAAATTATCTCCAAGCTTCTTCAATCGAGGTTATTATCTATGCTTACGCAACGAGTGACGATAAACTGCCATCAGATAAAGGTGCAACATTTGCTGGCAATGATAGACTGAGCCTTGAAAAACTTGACAAAACATCATTGTCGTTTGATAACAGCACACAAATTCTTTCATGGAAAGCAGTTGGCGCTGGCAACTTGCCAACTCAATATGATATATACATTGATGGCAAGCTTTGGAAAGAAAACTTTGAAACGACAAGCATAAATTTCAACTATGAAACAATCGACTTCTTGACAAAGAAAACAATCTATGTTGTGGCAAAAAATTCAAGCTACCTTGACTCTGCAAGGTCTGATGAAATTGAAATTTCAAGGCTGGCAGGGGTTGAATCTGTCAATGTTTCACTCACAACAAATAATAAATGGGTTTTGGGTTTCACAATTTCAGATGTGGCAAATGTTGCACAAGTTATTGTGAACGGAGAAAATATATTCCTTTTAAATCAAACAAGCTATTCACTTGAACTTGCCTCTCTTGATGAAGATATATCAATTCAGGTGATATCAAAATCGGGGACAAATGTCATTTCATCTTTTGAAAGAACGTTCACTCTTGTCAACCTTAGCAAAGTGTCAATCAAAGCGGAAATAGAAAATGGCAATCTCGTTTGGGAAGATGTGGCAAACAATTTCATTGCAAGCGAAAACAAAAAACCTTTAACTTATACTGTCACCGTTTTTGATAAGGCTGGCAATGCAACTGGCACGATAAGCGGTTTGACTGACTCACAGATTGCACTAAATGACATTGCAAGCAGGCTTGGCGTAAACCTTGGCAGTGGTGAATATTCAATTCAAATTTCTTCTTCTCTTGTCGCATACTCTCTGTCGCAAGAAGGCGGATTCACAAAAGGATATTTTGGTCAAGCTCAAAGTGACAAGATGGCATTATCAAAACTTGAAAGCGTGGATAAAATTTCTCTAAGTCTTGCTTATGGAGAAGAAAAACTTGAAATTGACAGAATATTGAATGCCAAAGCAGTGCTGTCATGGGCAAATCTTTGGGATGGATATGACGATGTGAATTTTGACGTGACAATAGGAAGCACTTTTATTCCAAACATAACAACTGATCATGGCATTGCAAACTATAACCTCACGCTTGATGAAGAAGGCTATCATCTCAGTTTGAATAACAGTTTGTTTGGTCAAAACACTGAAATCTCAGTTGTTGTCAACTACAATAAGGCAATTTCATCAGATGTCACAAAGACAACGCTTGAAAGACTGAAAAATCCAAGTCAAGACAGCATTTCAATCAGCCGTGAAGGAATTTTGACTTTCCCATTTGAAAATGATGACTATATTATCAAATATGAAATCGGCAATGTGGTTGGCGAAGTTAAAACTTCAAAAACTGATGGAGCACAATCTGCAAAATTAAATCTTTTGGATATTTTTGGTGATATGTCTGGGCAATACAAAGTGGAAATTTTGGCATTTGATAAAAATGGACTTGCTCTTTCGCCAGCAAATAAGTCAGAAATATCTGGCACAAGACTTGGTGCTATGGATTCAGTCGCTGTTGATGATTATGGCAAAATCACCATTCAGGCAACTCCTGATCGTGACACAATAAATGTTTTGGCTGTCAAAAAGGTAAGTGAAAGTCAAGAAAAGAGCATTGTTTTCAGTTTGGATCGTGAAGAAGGTGTTTTCACAATAACACTCAATTCGCTCATTGAAAAGTTTTCAAGTGAGTATGGACAAATCCCAGAAGGACTGTCCGAGTTTAAACTTGCCCTTATGGAAGAAGGCTCACTTCCTTCACCATACAAAGACCTTCAATTTAAGTATAACGCGCAAACCGATGATGTTCGTCTTGCACGCGGACGCAATGAGGCTGAAAACTTCATTGTGATAAGAAAGGATGCGCTTGCTGGCGTAGCAGGTGCAGGCTTAACTTTAACCTCATTTGATTTTGTTCTTTCCTTCACTGACCTTGTTGAATTGACTGGTGAAAATGAAGAAATAAGTTTTGAGCTCAGAGATATTTTCACTTCAAAACAATACCTTGCCTCAGCACTTGCTGGATATTGGATTATTGTTGAAAAAGATGAGAACGGAAATGCATTAAAAGGTTATTTCGACACTGTTAAGCCAAGCACAATTCCAGACTCTGATTGTGAAGAATGTTATGGCATTGATTTGGCTCTTCTTCTTGAAGAAGTTGACTATGGCAAGGTGAACTTGAAAGTTTCACGTGTGGCCAAAGAAACTGTAACTGATAACGGCATTGAAAAAACAATATACACACAATTTGCAAGCAAAGAGCAACAGCTCACAAAACTTAACAGTGCAAGTGAATTTAAGTTTGTTTCTGGACAAAAGGCAACTCTCGCTTGGCAGTGGCTTATAAAGAATGTTAACGATGATCAATCAAACGAAACTGACCTTGCAGAAAAAACAGGCTATTATATTTTCCTCACAGACACAGAAAATGGTGGAGAAGAGGCAATCTTTGCTTCGTCTGAAAGTTTGGATATTTTTGAAAGACTTAATTCTGAAATTTCATATGAAATCTCAATCGTCGCTGTTTCAAATAATGAGCAAGTGATTGCATCCAATCGAACTTTTATACCGCAAGAGTTTGTCAGAAAAATCAAATCTCCAACCAAAGTTACTGTTGAAAATGGAAGAATTGTTTTTGACAAGTCAAGTTTTGAAAACTCATTGGCAAACATTGACTTTGTGAAATATTTTATTGATAACAGAACAGATCCAAGCTTTGTTGACAATTATGTAAATCAAACTTTCAAAGACCTTTTTGTGTTCTCTGCAAATGATATTGAAAATCAAGAAGTGCGCTTGACGCTTAGAAATGAAACAAACAACAGTGTTTACACAACAAGGATAAAAGCTTATCAACTTATTCCTGATCTTAGCGAAGTGACATTCACAACAAGTGAAGGAACGCAAGGAAACTTCCTAAACCTTTTCATGCAAACAGCAAATGCGGTTGGAACAGAAACAAGTGAGCCACATCGCGCTTTAAGAAAAATGCTTAGCTATATCACAACAAGCAAAAACTCTTCTGGTGCAGTTTCAAACAATGGTGTTGCTGACAACAAAATCCTCTTTGATGACCTCGGTCTTGTGGACGGACTAGGCAATGAGATCCCTGCTGGCAGATATGAAATTTCAATAAGTCAATATGCCGATGTTTCACGAGGAGGAAACAGCGTTGAGTCAAATCAATCAAGTGCTCATTCAGTTTCAGTGACTGCTGGAACTCCATATAGGCTTGGAAAAGAAGGCGATAACTACTATGCTGAATTCTCTACCGTCGACGGAAATTTTGACACTGAAAATCATCAAGCTTTAACAACTGCTTATTCCTACACAATGGTTCTTCGAGTTGATGAGGATAAAACAGAATATAATTTTGGAAAAAGAACGGAGCATACTTTCAGAATTGTAAGCAATGATGAAGGTCAAAACTGGACATTGCAATATGTGTATGAAGATGGCACTATTGGCATCGTCACAAATGGTCTTTTGACAGCTGAACAAGCAAACAGTGTTCGCCTAAATCTGACAACCATTGCAAGACTTTCATTCATTGAAAAGAAAATTTACACAGTTGAAATTTTTGCTGGTGGCAGTAATTATGCTGTCAACGGCAAGAGTGGCAAGTTCACACTTGAACTTCTTGACCTCAAAGATTTCCGCTTTGAAAACGGAGAACTTTCATGGTCAGCGTCT
>CAOJNR010000036.1 GCA_948439925.1 uncultured Clostridia bacterium | reverse complement strand
GAAAATGCAAATTTCAGCTATCATAGTTCTGGCATCGAATATATAATTCTTGGCGCAAAATTTGAACTGCCAAGTGAAAACGAATGTAAACTCAGACAGAATTTCTCACTCTATCGCGACAAACGCTTATCATCTCAACCAGTTGGAAAATCGCTTGGAAGCATATTCAAAAACCCAGCAAATCAAAGTGCTGGAAAACTGATTGAAGAGTGCGGACTGAAAGGTTTTCGAATTGGTGACGCGCAAATATCAGATATTCACGCCAACATTTTTGTCAATCTTGGCAATGCAACTTTTGAAGATATGTTAAGTTTAATAAACCTCACAAAAATAGTTGTCAAAGAAAAGAAAAATATTGACCTTGAATGTGAGATTGAAATATTAAATACACCATAATTTTTTGTTAAAAAATGCTTAACCATCAAAAAAACGCGAATATATCGCGTTTTTTTCTATTAATTTAATCTTTTTTTAACTTTTCAATTTATTTTCTATTTTTCTTTCCACACAAAATTTGCAACCTCTGGCATATCCACACCATTTTTTGCAATATATTTTTTGTGCTTTTCAAGAAGTGAGTTCATTTCGTCAATAAGCGTTTTTTCGCTCTCCTCTTTGCCAAGTGCTTTTATAACTGCTTTAACAAGACTGAATCTGTCAATCTCATTTTGCACGCGCATATCAAAAGCGGTGGTGATTGAGCCTTCCTCTTGATAGCCATGAACATCAAAGTTTTTATTATTCCTCTTCACCAAAAATTCATGGATGAGCTTTGGATAGCCATTGAAAATGACTGGTCTATCTTTTGTGAAAAGTTTATCAAACTCTTCACTTGTTAAACCATGAGGATGCTCTGACGAGTCCTCCATTTTCATAAGGTCAACAACATTAACAAAACGCACTTTAAGCTTTGGCATTTTTTCTCTCAAAATCTGAGCGCAGGCAAGTGCTTCAAGAGTTGCTGTGTCACCACAAGAAGCGATCACAATGTCAGGTTTAGCTTTTCCGCAGTTGCTTGCAAATTCAAAAACTCCAATACCCTTTTCACAGTGGACAACTGCCTCATCCATTGTCAACCATTGAAGTGATGGATGTTTTGATGCAACGATCACATTGATATAGTCCTTGCTTCTTTGGCAGTGGTCATAGCAAGAAAGCAAGCAGTTTGTGTCTGGTGGAAGATAGGCTCTGACAATATCCGCTTTCTTGTTGACAACGTGATCCAAGAAGCCTGGCTCTTGATGAGTGTAACCATTGTGGTCTTGTTGCCAAACATTGCTTGTTAAAAGTAAGTTAAGTGAAGAAATTGGTTTTCGCCATTCAAGTTCACTGCAAATTTTCAGCCATTTAGCATGCTGAGAAACCATTGAGTCAACAACGCGAATGAACGCTTCATAACTTGCAAACATGCCATGTCTGCCTGTTAAGAGATAACCTTCCAGCATACCCTCACAGGCATGCTCGCTGAGATAAGAATCCATGACCCTGCCTTCACTTGAAAGATTTTCATCAGTTTTTAAAATCTCGGCATTGAAATCACGCTTTTCTTCTTCAAACATATGTGAAAGTCTGTTTGACATCGCTTCGTCTGGGCTGAAAACGCGATAGTTTTTGCTGTCTTTATTAAGCTTAAAAATGTCACGAACAAACTTGCCAAGTTCAAGCATATCTTGCGCCTTCTCATTTCCTCGCTTTGAAAATTTGAAAGCATAGTCTTTAAAATCAGGCATATTGAGGTCTTTGAGAATGAGTCCGCCATTTGTGTTTACATTGGCTGAAATTCGTTTATCGCCTTTTGGCGCAATTTCTTGATATTCCTCTTTTAAGCGGTAATTTTCATCAAAAAGTTCTTCTGGTCTATATGATTTAAGCCAAGTTTCAAGCTCAGAAAGATGCTCTTCTTTGGTCATATCAATAGGCACTTGATGTGCACGGAAAGAACCTTCGATTTGTTTTCCGTCAACAAACTTTGGTCCAGTCCAACCCTTTGGTGTGCGCAGAACAATCATCGGGAAAAACGGACGAGATTTAAGTTTTCCTTCTCTTGCTGACTTTTGAATGTTTTTTATCTTCTCGATTGCTTTGTCCATTGCTTTTGCCATCAAAACATGCATTTTTTCTGGCTTGTCGCCTTCAACAAAAATTGGTTCCCAGCCACAGCCATGGAAGAAAGCTTGCACTTCGCTCTTTGAAATGCGAGAAAAAATTGTTGGGTTTGAGATCTTATAGCCGTTAAGATGAAGAACTGGCAACACAGCACCGTCATTTTTCGGATTCAAAAATTTATTCAAATGCCATGATGTTGCAAGTGGACCAGTTTCAGCTTCGCCGTCACCAACAATCACAGTTGCAATAAGTTCAGGATTGTCAAGCACTGCACCAAATCCGTGAGCAAGGCTATAACCAAGTTCGCCACCCTCATGCATAGAGCCAGGTGTTTCTGGTGCAACATGGCTTGAAACTCCACAAGCAAAAGAAAACTGCTTACAAAGTTTTGTCATACCTTTTTTGTCACGGCTCACATCTGGATAAACCTCGCTGTAACGACCTTCAAGATAAGAGTTTGCAACAAAAAAGTTTCCGCCATGACCTGGGCCAGATATGAGAAGCATATTGAGGTCATATTTATTTATAACTCGGTTGCAATGCACATAAACAAAGTTTTGTCCTGGCACAGTGCCCCAGTGCCCAACAATTTTCTTTTTCACATCCTTTCTCGAAAGTGGTGCTTTTAAAAGAGGATTATCAAGCAGATATAGCTGTGCTACTGAAAGATAATTGCAGGCACGAAAATAGCCGTCCAGACGAATAAGATAATCTTTTTCGAGATATGTTTTCATTTTTCTTCCTTTTATTTGTTTTATACATTAATATAATATCACAAAATTACAAAATATTGTTAACAATTTCTCACTTTGATTTGAATTTTTCCTCTTTTATGTTAAAATATTTATAACAAATTTTTATGCAACAAAATTTACATTTGAGGTGGAAATGAAGAAAATTGAAAATATAGCGAAAAAACTTAAAATAAATAAAAAAGACCTGTCACTTTATGGCAAATATATGGCAAAAGTTGAAAATAAGACTGGCAAGAAAAATGGTAAACTTATTCTTGTCACCGCCATTACGCCAACCCCTTATGGCGAAGGGAAAACCACCCTTTCAATCGGCCTTACAGACGCGCTTTGCAGTTTAAAACAAAATGCTTGCCTTGCTTTAAGAGAGCCATCACTTGGACCAGTTTTTGGCATTAAAGGTGGCGCAACTGGCGGAGGAAAAGCACAGGTAGAACCTTTCGAAGACATAAACCTTCATTTCACTGGTGATATGCACGCAATAACCTCAGCAAACAACCTGCTCTCTTCAATCATTGACAATCACATCTATCAAGGCAATGAACTGGAAATTGAAGAAGTTGTTTTTCACAGATGCATTGATATAAATGACAGATTTCTCAGAGATATAGCCCTCACTCAAACAAATGGAAACAAAAAATTTGAGCGAAAAGAAAGTTTTGTTATAACTGCTTCAAGTGAAGTTATGGCAATACTTTCAGTAAGTGAAAATTTGCAAGATTTAAAAAACAGACTTGGCAATATTTTGGTCGGCTACAACAAAAAATCTCAACCAATTTTTGCGCGTGATTTGCACGCTGAAAATGCAATGTCAATCATACTGAAAGATGCAATTAAGCCAAATCTCGTTCAAACAAAAGATGGCTCACCTTGCCTTATGCACTGCGGACCATTTGGAAACATTGCACATGGTTGCAACTCAATTTTGGCAACCAAGTTTGCACTTTCTCACTCAGACTTTTGCATAACAGAAGCAGGCTTTGGCGCAGACCTTGGCGCAGAAAAATTCTTTGATTTCAAGTGCAGAATCGCAAATTTAAATCCATCACTCACCGTGCTTGTTCTCACAGAAAAATCACTGCGTTTTCAAGGCGAAGGCGATGTCAAATTAGGCTGTCAGAATCTTAAAAGGCACTATGATAATTTGACCAAAGTGTTCAATCAAAATGTTATTTGCGCACTCAACACTTTTGAAGGCGACTGCGAACACAAAGCAATACTTTCCTTTTGCGAAGAAAATGGCATTTCTTGCATTGAAGTTCATCCATTTGATCAAGGTGGAAAAGGTTGCCTTAACCTTGCAAAAGCTGTCAAAGAAAAAATTGAGAACACTGAAAGTATAAAAAAACTCACCTTTTCTTATCCGCTTTTAAAATCTATTGAAGAAAAAACTGAAATGATTGTTAAAAAAGTTTATGGCGGAAAAGGAATAGTCTTAACTGAAAAAGCCAAGAAAAGTTTGAAAAAACTTGAAAAAATTGCTAAAAATATGCCAGTTATCATAGCAAAAACACAATATTCTTTCTCGGATGACCCAAAACTTCTGAATACACCAAATGATTTTGTTGTCACTATCAAAGACTTTGAACTTCGAAATGGCGCTGGTCAAATTGTGGCAATCGCAGGAAACATGCTTCTCTTGCCTGGACTGTCAAAACATCCAGCAAGTGAAAATATGATTATCGATGAAAATGGTATTCATGGATTAAAATAAGCGCTTTAAACGCTTTCTATTTGTAAAAAAACGCAATCTGAAATTGCGTTTTTTATTATTTAATAACCCAAATTGTTGAGTTTATCTGGCTTATCACGCCAAGTTTCTTCCACTTTGACAAACAGTTTAAGCATAACTTTTGTGCCGATAAGTTCTTCGAGATATATCCTCGCTTTCTGACCAATTTCTTTAAGATTTTTTCCGCCTTTGCCAATGATAATTCCTTTATGTCTTTCACGTTCACACACAATATCAGCCTCAACAACTGTCAAGTTTTCGCGCTCATCAAAACGAGTTATTTCCACTGCAATGCCGTGCGGAATTTCGTCATCAAACCGATTTAGACACTCCTCTCTTATTGCCTCTGCTGTCAAAAATTTAACACTCTTATCGGTGAAATAATCTTGGTCATAGAGAAAATTTTTAACCTCCGACTTTGGCATTTTGCTTATCACAAATTCTCTTAACTGTTGCACATTTTTTCCTGTCAGAGAGGATACCTCAAAGTCGCAATCGAACTCAATCAAGCCTTTTTTGTCAATCTTGGTTTTGATGACATAGTGCTCTTCCTTGATATGATTTATGTAAGCAATTTCTTCTTCATCAACGCCCTTCGTGCCATCAACAAGATAGAGAACAAGGTCAACTGATGCCAGCGCTGAGCGGACAGATTTCATCATGCGTTTATCAAGCTGGTTTTTCGTGTGGTGTATTCCTGGCGTATCCACAAACACCACTTGATAATTTTCGCCATTCATAATTCCCAAAATGTTATCTCTTGTTGTCTGCGGACGATGAGAAACTATGGCAACCTTTTCGCCAACCAGCGCGTTGACAAGACTGCTCTTCCCAGCATTAGCCTTGCCAAAGACTCCAACAAATCCAAAACTATACATTTTTTCTCCTTTTGATATTCAGTTCATTCAAAATTGCTTCTGCCAATTCCATCATCTTTTTTTCATCTTCTTTTTCAATGTGGTCATAGCCAAGGCAGTGAAGTAGCCCATGTAGAGCGAGAAAAGAAAGTTCTCTTTTATATGAATTGCAATATTCTTTTGCTTGTTCCTTTGCGCGTTTAGTGCAGATTGCAATATCGCCTAAATATAATAAGCCATCAAAGTCGCGCTGTGACTCGAACTCATTAAGCGTTTGAGGCTCTTTGATTTCAAGCATAGGAAAAGAAAGCACATCTGTGACTTTGTCGATATTTCTAAAACCATTGTTAAGTGATCGAATTTCCTCTTCGCTCACAAATTTGACACCAATCGCGACATCAGAAATTCCACTATTCGTCTTCTCAATAGCCTTATTAAAAATCTTTTGAATTCTTTTTTTTTCAAAAAATCCAACATTTTCAAAATAAATTTTCATCTATCCTCCAATCTCACGATTGACCGTCAAAATGTATGTCACATTTGTCACTCCGCCTGCCGATCTTACCGTGAAGTTTTCATCTTTTATTATCTCACTTTCTTGCAAATAAATCAAGGCATTTTGCCTAGCCTCATCAATTTTCTTGTCTTTTACCTCTTCAAACTTGGAGTTTTCAACTATTTCCTTAGTTTCATAATAGGTATATCGTTTCACTTTAAATGGCAAAAGCATATTTTTTGACAAATCACCTTCACTCTCTTCGCTTTCGTATCGCTCAAATTCATTCTCTTTCACATTGGAATAAATTTTCAAGCCGAATAGATAAACTTCTGAAAACTCAGCTTTATTCCCCGTTCGCTCAATTTTCCTGCTATATTCACTATGTTCGCTTTCGCCAAAAATCCAAATGTCAGCTTCAATCTTTGCTTCTGGCTTAACAGCGCGTTTTTCACCATCGGTGTCAATGATATATGGCTCAACAAGCACATCTCCCTCACGCACAATATCGCCTTGCTTAACGTTTAGCGTGCCTTGAATAAGGTCGATTCTGGTTATAATTCCGCTATACTGAGATACTATTGGCTGAAAATTATCACCCATTTCATCAGGAATGTATGCTTCACTGATGTTGACAACAAGAGTCTGTCCAATGATTGCAACACTAACTGCACTGATTCTTTCAAAATTATCTTTAAGTTTCACTTCCAGCGCTTTTGTGTCAATCGCTCTTTTAAATTGCGATGGCATTGCTTCACTGACAAAAGATGAAATTTCGCTGGATGAAAGAATTTCCGTTCCATCAATTTCAATCCTCCATACAAATTGATACTGCACAATATAAACTATTGCCAGCAAAACTCCTGCCAAAACAATTCCCCAATTTGAAAAGAGAAATTTTATATATTTGCCAATTCCGCGCCCTTCAACTTCAAGAATTTCAATGCCGTTATTTTCAAGAAACTTTTTTGTAAGCTTAAAGTTTTCATCTTCCACCTCAAAAGATGTCAGGTTTTTATCAATTCGGTCCACGTTATATAACCTGACAAGTTTAGCAAGTGAAGAAAGTTTTTTCTCTTGGTTTAGGCTTTTTATTTTAAATTTTGTTCGACTTTTTAAGTTTTTTCTCATCAAAATGCCTCGACTTTTTTGATATTTCCAACTATCTTCATTGTGTTTTCTGACAGTTCGGCAAGTAACATATTCTCGCCTTCAACGACAATTCTGCCACCTTTAACGCGAAAACTTATATTTTCTTTTGAGAGATTGGTAAGTCCAAGATGACCTTCCACATACAAAATTTGCCCCGAGATATTGACAAGGTTATATTTTTCCACGACTACAAGATTATTTTTAATTTCATCAAAAAAATTGAACATACATTCCCCCTTAAAGTTTTATGCATGTTCAATTTGAAATATTAAATTTATTATCCTTTATTCTATTTGTTCTCGTCATAAGGTCTAAAAATACCGCTGAATAAAATTGCTTTCATCTCTGGCGAGAGGTCTTTTATCTGCTCAAACAAAGTTTTGTCTGCAAAAAGTCGACCATAGGAGTGTTCGTTCATAAATTCTTCGAAGTCATCCGTTTCTGCTTGAAGTTTTTTCTCTTCAAGTTCTTCGATCTCGCCATGTTTTTCGCGCTCTTCCTTGTTTCGCTTTGAAATCTCTTCAAACTTCTTCATCGCCTTCGCAAATCGATCTTCATGTTTCTTTCGAAGTTCCTCATGCGAATCACCTTCACTCTCTTGTGGACTGCTTGGAATTAAATCATCATCCACATAGTCCTCAACAATAGCCTTGCCTTTACGCTTATTGGATGTTTCACTTACCGCAGTGCTTTCTTTTTTAGGTTGTTCAAATGTTATATTTGGATCTTCTTCTTGCAGTTTTTCCATTTGATGTTTAAACTTTTTGTTAAATCGATTAGTGTTGGAAATGCGAATAACAATGATTAAAACAATCAGAAGCAAAACCGCACCGCCAGCACTTAGACCAATAATTAATGGTGTTGACATAGGCTACTCCTTTGGCTTTTTAGCCTTTTCGTCAGTGAGAATTGATCTTCTCAGCGCGGTATCAGCTTGAAGATTCATGAGTTTGTAGTAGTCCATAACCGAGAATCTGCCTTCCTTGATTGCGTCAGCGATTGCCTTTGGCACTTCTGCCTCTGCCGAAAGGACATCAGCTTTTTTCTCCTCAACAGCTGTTTTCATTTGAAGCTCACGGAGAACCTCCTCACTTTTCTGCTTTTCAATGCTTATAAGCGCGTAAGCTTTTTCCTTTTCAGCACGTTTTATTGCCATTTCTGAACCAACATCTCGGCCAAGCTCCATTCTGCCAATTTCCAAACTGATAATTGAGAAAAAGTTTTCTTCGTCAAGCTTTGCCTTTTGCCAATCAGCCGTAAGTGTTTGTGGATGCGACAAAAGTGCTTTATGGTTACCTGAAAGTGCAATTTTTCCGATAATATAGCTTGATATTTTGTCACGAAGTGTGTTCTCATCATTGCCATTAAGAGCTCTTTTGAGGTTAGTTTTGACTGTCACATTCACCTGAACTATAACCTCAATGCTATCCTGCGTTAACGCTGATATGTTGTCGATCGAGATGGTTTTTGCTTTGACCGCGCTGTCAACAAGTCCGACCAAATCAAGTCCAGCCAAATCAATCGCTTTGGCTTTTTCAGCTTCAAGAGCTATATTAGCGTTCTTTGCTTTGTATAAAGCTGACAAAAGCGCCTTGCAATTTCCGCCTGAAAGATAGTAGCCTTCAAGTTCAGCAAAAGAAAATCCAAAACCACCTTTTTTGGACTGAATATACGCTTCAACAAGTATCATAACATCAATTTTTCTTGCTCTAATAGCCAAAAGCTTATAGCTTGGAACATATGCACCAGCAAAAATTGCCACAACCCAAGCTTTGAATGGAACGATAATCATAAAAAGAATTGCTGATAAAAGCACAATTCCACCCAGCACTGAAAAAACAATACCTGCTGTGGAGATTGAAAGCATAGATAAATTCATATTCCCTCCGCTTATTTTTTTTCTAGCCTAAGTATATCACAGTTTTTTGCGCTTGTAAATACCCTATTTTTGAAATTTCAAATTCAATTATTCTTGTTTTTAACAAAAAATCAGGCATTTCTGCCTGAAAAACTATTTTTCTTTGCCTGAACGCTGATAATAAAATAGATACTGCTGTGCGTAGCCTGC
>CAOJNR010000035.1 GCA_948439925.1 uncultured Clostridia bacterium | reverse complement strand
TGGAAAGTTTCTGACCATATAATAGTTTATATTGTCAAACTGATTGTATCCGTCAAGCACAACTTGGTCAAAAAATTTTGGATTAAAAGATTTCACCGCGCGGTTATAATAAATGGCAAGTGGCAGTGGACTATCGGTTATTATTAACTGCACTTGACCGTCAAGTCTTTTAAAGTTGTGAAAGTGATTTCCAAAAATGTAAGCTTGGTCAGATAAAGCAACCATGTTCTTCTCCCAAGCAAGTCCTTTTGCAAACTCATCAAACTTCTCGCATGAAACGCCATAAAGTTTGCAATATGAGAAAAGTAAGTCTGCAAAAGTTGATTTGCCAGCGCCTGGCGCACCAAATAAATTCAAAACAAATGTTTTCATTTTCACTCCTTAAACAAATTGATATAAATTGGCTTTTTTCTTGCCTGTCACATCTTCTTCAAAACCTGTTGGCTCGATAAGTTTTTCACTAAGCATCTTCTTCCGAAAATTTCGCCTATCAATATCTTTACCAAGAATTGCGCAATATGCTTTGTAAAGTTCTGGCAAAGTGAAATTTTTAGGGAATAGGCTTTTGAGAATATTAGTGTCAAAAATGAGTTCTTTAAGCTTTTGAATTGCTGACTCAACAATTTCGTTGTGGTCATACGCCAGCACTGGAATTCGGTCTATATCAAACCAGTCAGCATCCTTTGTTTTAGATGTTTTCTTTAAAACTTCAACACGATCACAATCAATAACGCCAATATATGCCACACCAAGCATTCTCATAAGTTTGCATCTGTCTGGTTTTGAAAACAAATCAAAAAAGTTAAGCTTGATATTCTTGATACCTGTTTTTTCCTTAATCTCTCTGTTCATTGCCGTCATAACATCTTCTGTTTTATAGCACGCTCCACCAACCAAACTCCACTTATCTTTGAATGGCTCATTGTCACGCCTTATCAAAAGAACCTTGAACTTGCCGTCCTTAACTGTGAAGATTGATGCTATCACATGAATTCCTTGCCCCTTATATAAAGGGTTATTTAAATTCATTTCCACCTCCCATTTTGTTTGTATGCGTAACTTTTACGCATCTTACATGGTATATTATGCGTATTTTTGACACATTTGTCAACTGTTTTTTTAAAGTTTTTTATTTTTTTAAAAAAAGTTTGAGGCGGAAAGTTAGGGTTGAATTTGAACAAGGTTTTTCGGGGAACTGTGCGGGAAAAGGCGCACTGCTCGTGCGTTTTTGCGCGTGGGCAGTGCGCTCTTTGGTCAACACGCCTGCGCGAGCTCCGCCCGCTTGACAGGTTGACCAAAAAAAATCTTGGATTTCTCCAAGATTTTCTTTTCCCGCACATATAATATTTTTTCGCATTGTCATTATAAAACTTTCTAGCAAAATCCAGTTCAACTGAAAAAAATTTACTCTCTTCCCACCGAAATATTATCGCTCTTTCTGTCTTTGAGTGCTTTAACTGGATGTGGTGCATCTTCAACGCGATAGTCTTCTCCAAAACGTTTGATATGGTCACAAATAACCACATGCCCCAACTCTTTCTCAGGACTTGAATTGACCTTGTTGTTGTATTTAAAGAAGTTGTCACTTTTATCAAGTTTCTTGACGTCAATATATCCTTCACGATCACCAGTCAAACTGACAGTCTTGCCAAGCACGCGACGAATATATTCTTTATTGTTCCTGAATGTTATCAATTCAGGGAACTCTCCGTTTGGAATCACCTGTTGCCACTCCTTACCGTCAACTTTTTTGAGCAGTTTGACAGCCTCATGCAAATGAGTCAACTCCTGCTGGAAAAGCATTTCCCAAATCTTTTTAACATTCGGGTCACTTTCATCATTGAGCATTGAGTAATATAAATAACATTCAACATACTCATGCATGAGAAGGTCTTCACACAAAGTTGCAGTTGGGTCAATGAGTGAGCCATATTGCGAAACGTGGTCTTCTTCAACCATAGCAATTTCAGTGTAAAGTTCCCTACCCTTTTGATTTTTATAGAAGGCACCAAGGTTCATATAGTAGTTCATCGTCTGCTGTTCAGCGGCGGTGATAATCATAACGTCGCACTTGGTTATTGGGTCGGCCTTCTTATTTGAAATTGACTTTTTGACGCTGTCATATGGATGACGATGATGAGCAATGGTTGGTCTGCCAGGCATAATTTCAGTATATGAGCCAACATATTTTTCAGCATGCTCGCCCATGTCGGTTTCTAAGAGATTTGCATAACGATAAAGATGGTCAAAATCTTCAAGCAGTGCAAAGTCAAGTGCATTCTTGACGTTCTTGTCAGTTGCGCGATTGCCAAGAAATGCAGTCAGGTCGACGGCAAGTTGTTCATAGCCGATAGTCGTTTCAAGAATATTCTCGTCAATAGGTTTGAGGCCTGCAATCAATTTTTGCTGTTGTTGTTCCATACGCCTTATCATCGCAATGCATCTGCGCACATCATTATCCGCGCAGTGACGATGAGCATGATGTTTTGACCAAACTGCTTCATATTCCGTTCCGTTCATGAGAATGCATCTGACGCGTGTGAATGGGTCAATTTCCTCTTTATTATATGGTTTTGGTGCAAGCATTTTCCAGTTCATGACTTGACTTTCGATTTTCTTTGGTTTTTCTAAAAATGGATTCATTGTTTCTCCCTCCGCTTTGATTTTTGGTCAAGCATGGAGTTAATTATACAAAAACATTAAAAACTTTTCAAAATATTTAACTTTTATGAAAAACATTTTGAAAAATCGACAAAATATATTATATTATTCGTGATATGAAAGTTAAAGAATTTTTTAAGAATAAATATGTTTTATTTATTTTTCATGCATTATTAACAGTTTTAGGTGCGTTTGTTATGAGTATCGCATTTAAAGTTTTTTATATCCCAAATGAAATCACCCCTGGTGGATTCTCTGGTCTTGCAACAATATTTTCATATTTGCTTGGCAATATCGGGCTTCAAATTTCTCCTTCAATCATTTACATTATTTTAAACATTGTTCTTTTTGTGATTGCTCTTCTTTGCTTTGGTTTCCGATTCACTTTTCTCACTCTTATTGGCACTATTGGTTACTCTGTTTTTATGGACTATAACCCAATACCACCTCAATTTATGGAAGACACCATGCTTGCCTCAATAATTGGTGGTGTGATTTATGGTATAGGTTGCGGATTTGTTTTCAGACTTGGCTCATCGACTGGCGGTTCAGACATCGTTGCACTAAGTGTTAACAAAAAGTTCCCAAAAATCAAACCTGGTCAAGTTAACCTTATTCTCAACTGCATTGTGCTTTTACTTTCTTTTATAGTTTACAAAAATCTTGAATTGACTTTATACACAATCATTGCAGTTGTTGTTTCAAGCACAGTTACAGACAAAATATTAAATGGTATCAAAACCGTCCGTGCCGTCTATATCATCTGCACCAAAGACGAAGAAATTGCCAAGAAGATTATGAATAGGTTCAATCAAGGCGTGACACGAATTGATGTTGAAGGCATGTATTCACAAAAAGATAAGAAAATGCTCCTCTGCCTTGTTTCAACTTATCAAGCGCCATTCATCAAATCTATCGTGACTGACATTGAACCAACGGCAATCGTATATTCAACTTCGGTTAGCGAAGCAGTCGGCGAAAAAGCGTTCCTCAAAGCCAAAAAGCAAGGTCTTGACCTAAGCAAAACCAAGTGGAAACACCTGTTGCACCCAAAAGCCAAAACAAAGAAACTTTACACACGCATGCCTCACACCAAAAACACCAAAGGTCTGAAAAAGCACACCCTCACCCTCAAACGCACCCACAGCACTGTGGATGAAATTGAAGATGAAGATGAATAATAAAGCAATCCTTTGTTCGCGTTGTTCACACATCTAAAAAATCGTGCTTTTGGCACGATTTTTTCTTAATCTTCATTATTCCTTATATAAAATGTGTTTTTTCTATCACCCAATTTTGTTATATAATTCTTTTCCACAAATTGTTTAAGTGTTCGCTCAATAGTCGTTTCACTTAAATTTGGGCAACGCTCGACCACATCTTTTTTTTGAAATCTTCCAAAAAATGTGTTTAATGCATTTTGAACTTGTTTTGTTGCTGAAAGTTTATTTTCGCTCGCAATCTGCACGCGCTCTTCAAAATCCCTATACGCCTTCAAAATTATTCCAAGCATATATTTTATAAATGATGTGGGATTGTTTGTATCATTATGCCAACCAATAGAACTTGTCTGCAATGCATCGTAATAAAAATCCTTTGTCAGTTCAATTTCTTTTTCAATACTAATATATTTCCCAACCTCGTAGCCCGCTTTATATAATAAAAGTAGAGTTAGGAGTCTGCTCATTCTTCCATTTCCATCATTAAACGGATGAATGCATAGAAAATCAAGAATAAAAATTGGAATAAGTATAAGCGGGTCAACTTCACTTTTGCTTAAAGCAATATTAAATTCCTCACAAAGTCTATCAATCGCCTCTGGTGTTTCGAATGGTTTCAAAGGTTGAAAACGAATAAATGAACTTCCGTCTTCTCTTGTTTCAGAAATATAGTTTTGTGTGTTTTTAAATTTCCCGCCTATTGATTTTTCTGAATACTTAAATAAATCTTTATGAAATTGCAAAATGTAAGAACTTTTGATTGGAATATACTGAAAACTTTCATGAATAATATTAAGCACATCACGATAACCCAAAATTTCTTTTTCATCTCTTGTTTTTGGCATTGTCCTATTCTCACAAATTTGCTTAACTCTTGAATTTGTGGTAACAATACCTTCAATTTTGTTGGATGCCTCTGTGCTTTGAATTTTTGCAATCTCTACAAGTTTTTTGAGTTTAACAGGATTTTTCATTGTGAAACTCTCTTGTTTCCCTTTAAATTCGTGAATAAGTGAAACATATCCTATTATTTCATTGTCCCAAGCTTTATTTATATATTGCAAATAATTAAAATTTTTCATCTTTCTCCCCTTTTTATTGCCCCATTTTAGCACATTTGATGCAATAAATCAACTATTTATGCCATAAAACTGCAAAATTTATTCCTCCCAAAAATTTTTCATTCTTTATAACGAATTTCGGAAAATATTAAACATAGTTCAGTTACAATACAAGAGAAGACTAAATGGAGGAACAAATGACAAATATAGAAATCTTTGTGGAAACACTCAAAAAGTTTATGGAGAAAAGAGGAATTGACAAAAAGACGCTTGCAAAGAATTCTGAATTGTCATATAAAACAGTGTGTGATATTTTGAATGGAAAAAGGAAGGAGATTCAATTATACACTATCATATGTTTATCAATCGGTCTCGGGTTACATCCTGCTGAACTTTTTGATACAGCTTTTAAAAATAAAAAAGATTGATTAAAACTAATCAATCTTTATAACCTAGCAATAAAGTTTTCTGACAATCCAGTTGATTGTGCGAACTGGAAGGATACGGATGAGAAATGGCACGCATTTATACCAAAAGCCAACAACAACTTTAAGTTTTGGTCGTCTTTTTTCAAGTTGGCGGACAATCACTTTGGCAACTGATTCAGGACCTTTGCCAGTTCTTTCATCCTTCTCAACTTTGGCGATAGATTTTTTGACATTCTCAGCATAATTTTCATCTGAGTCGTCTTTTTTCATAATTCGATTTTGTGTGAAATTGGTGTTGACATCGCCTGGAAGAACGGCTGTCACTTTGATTCCAAAAGGCTTAACTTCATTTGCAAGAGCGCGCGAAAAGATTTCAACACCCGCTTTTGTTGCTGAGTAGACCGCTTGAAAAGGAAGAGGGATAATCCCTCCAACAGAGGACGTGTTGATAATTCTGCCCTTGGACTTTTTGAGATATTCAATAACAAGCGCAGAAAGTGACATAACAGCAGAAAGATTTGTGTTGACAAGCGCATAGATTGCTTTTGGGTCAGTCGCTGAGATTGCACCTGCAATGCCATAACCAGCGTTATTTATAAACGCATCAATGCGACCGGTTTTATCAAAAATTTCTTTCAAGATTTTTGCAACATTCTCGTGATCATTGACATCGGAAATATAGTTCTGAAAAGGAAGATTTCCTTCGCCGTCATTTATGCTTATTCCAAACACGGTATAGCCTTTTGCAAGAAGCATTTTTGCTGTTGCAAGACCTATTCCGCTTGACGCGCCTGTGATTATAACTGTTTTGTTCATTATTTTACCTTCCTCATGCAACCAACGGCAAGTGAGCCACTGCCGATATGGCAAGAAACGCTGAGCGAAAGTGGGTCAACCCAAACGACTTCAATATTTGGGATTTCAGCACGGATTTGATTTGCAAAATCTTCGGCTTTGTCACGGCAGTTTGTGTATGCGCAAGAGAGAATCATCTCGCCATTTGCCACAAGGTCGGCAAAGCGTTCTTGAAGGTCTTTCTTAATTGCCGAAATCATCTTTTGACGAGCAACCTTTTCATTCATAACCTTGGCGAACTGGTCAAGTTTTCCGCCTTGAATTTGAAGGACAGGTTTGATTTTGAGAAGTGTGCCGATTGCCGCAGCGGCAGGAGTGACTCTTCCGCCCTTTTTGAGATATTTGAGGGTGTCAACCATGATATATATGCTTGAATCTGATTTTGTTTTCAAAAGATAGTCCTTGATTTCCTTTCCGCTTTTGCCCTGTCTTGCCAGCGCGAGCGCATCCATGCATGATGCTTTTTGCGTGATTGAAATTCTGTGGTTGTCAACGACATGAACTTTTCCGTTATAGTTTTCAGCAAAGTTTGTTGCTGTTTCGCATGACATACTGAGCGCACTTGACATTGGGATATGAACAACTTCGTCATAGTCTTTTAAAAGTTTTTCCCAAAGCTCAGTCACGCTGGCAATGCTTGGCTGTGAAGTTGAAATGTCTGTGTCTTCACCAAGCATTTTATAAAACTCTTCTTGTGACAGGCTTATATCTTCAAAATATTCTTCTTCATTAACCAGGAAAGGCATTGGAATGACATAAAGATCCTTAAATTCCTTAGCCTCTTTTTGTGTGATACCACTATTACTGTCTGTTACTATTGCAACTTTCATTTTATTTATTCCTCCTAATGTTTTTTTGAAATCTTAGTTTAGTTTTTTAAACTGCTTTTGTTTTTAAAGCCTTACTTTTGCGCTCAGAGCGCTTTTCCGATTTCAGTTTAACTTTTTGTTCAGCGCTTTCTTTTTTGAGAATTGTTTTCTGAGTTTTAACCTCTTTCATCACCTCTTTATGTGCGCTTGCAAGTGCTTTCTTGACATTGTTTTCAACTTTTTTATAATCAAGTGAAGCGATATAGTTTTCATCATATTCGGCTTTCGGCTGTGCGAGAATAAGCTTTGCAAGTTCTTCCATTCCGTTTCTTCTGAACAAAGAAAGTTTGTCAATTATAACCTTTCTTTTCTCTTCGTCCATAAGTTCTTCAAGGTGAGAAATAAGTTCCTTTTTATTTTCAAAACTTCGCGCAAAACCTTTTTCTTCGAGGTAGTCAAGATTGTATTCCTCTTGCGCAGGAAGCTCTCTGGTCACAACGAATGGAAGTTTTTTGTTGATAATCTCTGTCGCTGATGTTCCACCGAGTTTGTCAACGATAACGTCAGATGCGCTCATATATAAGTCTACCCTGTCAGTGAAACCCACATTGCACACTCTTACATGTTTTGGCAGTGACTTTTTCATTTTTTCAATCTTGTCATAGCCTGCCTTATCGCGACCATTGATCATGATAATTTGAATATCTTTCTTAAAATTCTTTGCAATCATTTCAAACACTTTTGCGCCACCGCCCCAGTGTCCGCCACCAAACATAATCATGACTGTGTATACATCTTGTTCAAGCCCTAACTGGTTTCTGGCATCAGTTTTATCAATTTCGTTGAAAAATTCTGCTTTGACTGGTATACCTGTTGGAATAAGTTGTTCGGCTTTGAAGCCTTCCTCAATACATTCTTTGATAAAGTCCTCATGAGGAATGGCAAAATAGTCAACGCCTATGCAAGCTTCCCAAAAAGGAGAATTGACATAGTCAAGATTTGAAACAATAGTTTTGCACGGCAACTTATAGCAAAGTTTGAGGTCAGTGAGTGCGATTGCGCCATAGAAATGAGTGCAATAAATCACATCTGGCTGAAAGGTGTTAATTTCTTTATATAACCCTCTTAAAGTGGTTATTGGTATGCCTTGACCGATACACTTATATCTGTTTTCAGGCTTTGCTTGTTTATATAGGTTATAGAAGGCGTTATAAAGTGGCAAAAGTTTTGCAACTGACAGGTTATAGCCCTTATCTGCTGTCCAAGCGTTAATAGGTGTTGAAAATTCTTTAAGCATATCAATCACCTTGACAGTCACACCACTTTGTTCAAGTTTTTCTTTCATACCTTTTGCGCAGGCGTTATGACCATTGCCAGCGGTCACAGAAAGGATTAAAACTTTCATAATTTCTCCTTTAATTTGCATTATGGGGCATTTCCCTTTATAAATAGTATTTTAGCACAAGCCTAGTTATTTTACAAAATATTTTTTTGACAAGTTTTAATAATATTTTTTTGCTATTTTCGCAATTTATTATGAAATTTGCAAAATTTTTTTTATACTTTTTTTAGATTTAGTTTACGGAGGAAAAATTTATGGAAAAGAAAATCGGCTTCGACAACTCGCTTTACTTGAAACTTCAAAGTGAAAATATCTTGAAAAGGATTCAAAAGTTTTCAAAACTTTATCTTGAATTTGGAGGTAAACTTTTTGATGACTATCATGCATCACGTGTTCTTCCTGGTTTTGACCCAAACATCAAAACCAAACTTCTTATGAAACTCAAAGATCAAGCCGAAATCATTTTCTGCATTTCTGCTGGCGACATCGAAAAAAACAGAATTCGTGCCGACCTCGGCCTCAGCTATGACAATGAGGTTTTAAGGCTTATTGACAATCTCCGCGAGATTGGGCTTTATGTGTCATCAATCGTTATCACACTTTTTAAAGGTCAAGCAAGTGCACAAAAGTTTGCAAGAAAACTTGAAAACAGAGGTGAAAAAGTTTATTTCCACAACTATACAAAAGGCTATCCAAATGATGTTGACACCATTGTTTCTGACGAAGGTTATGGCGCAAATCCTTATATTGAAACAACTCGCCCACTTGTTGTTGTCACTGCTCCTGGTCCATCAAGCGGAAAGCTTGCCACCTGCCTAAGCCAGATGTATCACGAATTTAAGCGTGGTGTCAAAGCAGGATATGCCAAGTTTGAAACCTTTCCTGTCTGGGACTTACCACTCAAACACCCTGTCAATATTGCTTATGAATCAGCAACTGCTGACCTCAACGACATCAATCAAATTGACCCATATCACTTTAACGCTTATGGCA